>DDPP01000093.1:0-5858 GCA_002342255.1 Micrococcales bacterium UBA2465 | reverse complement strand
GACAAACTAGCTGGTCTTTCTGAACCAAAGACTTCAGCTGCTTGCAGCAAACTCTCATGGATTCGGTGTGCTGATTCAAAGAAGATCATGGTTCGTTTATCTTCTTTTAGATTCAGAAAGAACTGGTTCCGTTCACCGGATTTTCTTGGGATGAAACCTTCAAAGCTAAACCGGTCAGTCGGTAGCCCTGAGACTGCTAAAGCTGAAAGCACGGCCGAAGGTCCAGGAACAACTATTACCTCAATACCCTTGGCAACTGCCGCTCTAACTAAAACAAAGCCAGGATCGGAAATAGTTGGCATGCCGGCATCCGAAACCACCAAAACATCCTCTGACTCAGCAAGTTCTAGTAATTGTTCAACTCGGTCACCCTCATTGTGTTCATGCAGGCTAAATAGTTTGGCTTCCAGCTTGATGCCTAGCCCTTGAGCCAACTTATGCAGGGTTCTGGTGTCTTCAGCGGCGATGTATTTGGCTTTGGTTAAGTGCTCAATTAGCCTCGAGGAAGAATCTGAGAGGTTGCCGATAGGTGTGGCTGCCAAGATGAACACACTCTATTCTCGCAAACTAACATTTAAAGGTGGTCAACATTCAACTAAAGACTCAACTGCTTCGTTGGGGGCCGCTGACCATACTTGCTCTTGCAGCCTTGGTGCGACTATTCAATCTTGGTTATCCAGGAGTTTTAGTCTTCGATGAGACCTATTACGTAAAAGACGCCTATTCACTGCTTACTCATGGTGTTGAACTAAATTGGACTGATTCTTCAGATGCAGCCTTTGCCAAAGGTGACCCTTCCGGGCTAACTAATGACCCAAGTTTTGTAGTTCACCCACCCCTTGGGAAATGGCTTATCGGTTTAGGAATTCTGGTTTTTGGTAGCGGTAATCCTTTTGGTTGGCGGATAGTTGTGGCTCTGTTGAGCATTGCTTCGGTTTGGCTAACTATGAAATGTGCCGAGCGGATGTTCCAAAGTAAAGTCTGGGCTCTAGTGGCCGGTTTGTTTTATGCCATTGACGGTGTTGGCATAGTTTTAGGCAGAACCGCACTGTTAGATCAAATACTTGGATTCTTTGCCATCTTGGCTTTCTATTTTCTCCTTCGAGATTTGGATGACCCATCAAAGAAACGTCCTTGGCTTTTCCTGATGGGAGTAACTTTAGGTCTTGCCACCGCAGTGAAGTGGTCCGGGTTATATTTCCTCGCAATCTTTGCTCTTTATAGAGCATTAGTTGAAGTTAAGAGGAACTATGTATTTCATAAGAAGTTAGAAATAGAAACCGACCAAAAACTAGAGAAACGACTTTGGATCATTCCAAGTCTTCTAGGAACAGTAAAAACCTTTGTTTGGGTCACTGTCCCAGCTTTTGTAATTTACCTAGTTAGCTGGACAGGCTGGTTCCTCTCTCCTAACGGCTATGACCGTAGTTATGCAGAAACTCATCCAGCATCGGGCATTTTCAATCTGATTCCTAAAGCATTGCAATCACTCTGGCACTACCACGCAGAGATCTATAACTTTCATGCCAACTTGCATGCCCAGCATGACTATGCATCAAACCCGTTGACCTGGCCTTTCATGCTTAGACCAACCTCCTTCTTCTGGCAGGAACGTGGCAGTGATTGCCTATTTGACACGGCAAGTCAAAATTGTGCCTCAGCAATTACTCCGCTGGGAAATCCACTGATTTGGTGGGGAGCTTTTATTGCCAGCAGTGTTCTGATCGGTAGCTGGTTTAGAACTAGAGACCGATTGACCACACTTATCTTTATTGGCATCATTGCCGGTTATGTTCCATGGTTACTTTTGATGAATCGAACCGTTTTTGAGTTCTATGTGATCTCATTCCTGCCTTGGATTATATTCATTCTGGTTTTTGGTTTAAAAACTTGGTATGACAATTCACCAAAACCCAACCGAGCGCGTTGGCTAATCTCAGGTTTTGTTGGATTAGTTTGTCTAATTTCGGTCTTCTTCTTACCAATTTGGACTGGAATCTGGATTAGTTACGATTTCTGGCACGTCCATATGTGGTTGCCGTCCTGGATTTAATTCCTCTGGGTAGGCTTAGAAGGTCATGCGTCTGTATATTGAACTTTTCAAAAAACCGGGTGTTTCCTCAGTAATTTGGTCTCAACTTCTGGCTCGATTTGCCATGGGTATGCAGACCATTACCTTTGCTATCCACCTACAGCGCACCTTCAACAACTACAGCATTGCCGGTTTAGCCATTGCAGCTAGCACGGTAGGTGGGGCTGTTGCCGCTCCAATTCTTGGTCAGTGGATGGCAAAATATGGAATTAAACCGGTGATCTCGATTACAACCATCGTGGTTCCCATCTTCATGTTAGGGATTGGCTTCTTCCCGATTTCAGAACAACTGGTGGTAGTTATGAGCCTGTGTATTGGTCTGTCGGTGCCACCGATTCAACCGGCAGCTCGAGCCGTCTATCCAACTCTGGTTGAAACTGAAGAAGATAGAAATTCCATCTATAACATCGATGCCATCCTGCAGGAAATAATCTGGATTTTAGGCCCAGTTTTAGCAACTTTGATTATCGCTTTGACAAATACTTTGGTGCCCATTGTGCTCATGGCAATTATCCAATTGGTGGGTGGGCTTTGGTTTGTTTCACTCAAACGGGTTCACGGTGCTCCCATCCCTAGGTCCTCAGGAAAACTGGGCGCTGTCTTGAAATCGAGAATTGTCGTCGTGATGATTGTGGTGAACTTGCTATTTGTTGGATCTTTTGCCGGATTGGAAATAGGTATCGTGGCAACTGTCGGCAGCGCTCAGGCTGGGGTGGTCATTGCCATGCTTTCAATTGGTTCAATAGTAGGTGGCTTAGCCCTAGGCAATAAATTCAAAAATTCAAATGCATTGACCTTGCAACTTGGAATTGTATTGATTGGTGACTTACTAATCTTCTTCAATGCCAAAGATGCAATTTGGCTAGGAGTCTGCCTCTTTGTTTCCGGCATCGGTGTGGCTCTAGCTTTTGGAACTATCGGGGCAATCATTGGTAAAGCAGTTAGACTCGATGACACCACCGAGGTCTATGGCTGGATTGGTGCCGGTCAAAATATCGGTTATGGTATGGGAGCTGCGTTAGCCGGCTTCGTCATTGACCACTACTCACCAACTCACAGCCTCGGACTTGCGACCGGCTTGGATGCGATTGCCATGATTGTGGCCTTGGCCGCAATTGCTATCACGCCAAGTTTTGCCAGAAAATCAAAGGAGTAAAAGATGAACTTCTATGTTGTTAGCTACGCATACAGTGCCGAGGAGATTGAACTAAATCAGTTACGCCCGGAGCATCGAGTTTGGCTGGGTGAACAGCTAGCCGCTGGTCGACTCTTAGCCAGTGGTCCGATGTTGGATAGACCTGCAGCACTGCTTATTTGGAAAGCAGCGAGCATAGAGGAATTGAACAGTTTGCTTGACCAGGATCCTTTTGATTTAGCCGGCATGATCGGGGAGCGCACCGTCGAAGCTTGGAATCCCCTATTCGGACCGTTCAAGGACTAACCGTGAGAATCCTTATTTCTGGAGCCAGTGGGCTAATTGGTACCGAATTGCAAAAACAAATCTCAGCTAGAGCAGACACTCCCCTAGTGCTGGTTAGACGAGCACCAACCAAGGAAAATGAAGTTCAGTGGAATCCAACTGAATTATTCATAGAACCAGATGTTATCGAAACTGTAGACGCGGTGATCAACCTGGCTGGAGCTACCACAGGAAAACTTCCTTGGACCAAGAAATATAAGGAAGAACTTATCTCCTCAAGAATTATGTCCACTCGAACTCTGGTCCAAGCCATCAGTAAAGCCAAAAACAAACCAAAAGTTTTTGTTTCAGGATCAGCTTCAGGTATTTACGGTGACTGTGGCGATCAACTGCTTCTAGAAACGGCACCTAAGGGTGCAGGCTTTCTTGCTGATTTGGCTAATCAGTGGGAGCGCGAAGCCATGAAAGCTCCAAACGGGGTCAGAGTGGTCTTAGTTAGAACCACCATGGTCCTCTCTAGAAAACTTGGTGCCTTGGGCAGGTTACTTCCCATTCTTCGACTAGGCATCGGTGGAAAACTCGGTAACGGTAAGCAGTGGTGGGCCTGGATTTCTCTGCCCGACGAAGCCAGGGCAATCCTGCATTTAATTGACACTGTTTCAGCCTCAGGACCCTATAACCTAACCGCACCAGAACCGGCAACTGCAAAGCAGTTGATCAAAGCACTGGGTAAAGAACTGAAACGGCCAACTTTGATTCCGATTCCAGCATTTGCCCTAAAACTAGCTTTCCGTGAGGGTGCTCAAGAATTACTGTTATGTTCTCAAAAAATGAGCGCAGATCGTTTGCTAGCAACAGGCTTTAAGTTCGAACAACCAACTCTTGAATCGGCTGCAAAATGGGTCTGCGCTAAGACCGAATAGATCTTATAAATTTACTCTGACTAACCGCAATAATCACCGCGCCAACACCACCGACAATCATGGGTAAGGTTATGTCAATGCGTCCTAGCAGACCACCGATGAGACCAGCAATTGGCATAAGCCCCCACACTAAAGTTCTTCTGGTGCCATGAATGCGACCAAAGATTTCATTGGGAATCATGCCGTGATAGGTGCTCATCAACAAGATGTTCCACTGGGCAATAAAGAAACCGTGGAAGGTGCTGGCTATCATGAAAAAATATACGTTCGGTGATAAACCAGCAGCAAGAAGCGCAATCGAAGCGCCAGGCAGAGAATAAGACAACGCCTTACTCCTACCAAACCTTGCCGACAGCTTCGGGGAAGCGAACGCCCCAACCAACGAACCTATGGCAAGGGGAACCATCACCCAACCGTAAAGCGCTTCACTGACGTGCAAATGATCCAAAATAAATAACACCAGGGTGGCTTGACCCATGGCATAGAAGAAACCAACACTTCCGGTAGCAAGGACTAATCGAAAAAGCACCTTGTCGTTCCAGAGGTATTTCAATCCTTCGATGATCTCAGTTTTTAGGGCTGGTCTTGCCAGGTTATAACTGTCATCATCCTGCATAGCAGTTTTAGATATTGAGGTAACTAACCCAATGGCTATTACATAGAAGCAGGCGATACCAACAAACGGCAGGTAGCTATAGATGGCGTAAATGAAAGCCCCTAGCGGAACCCCAACAAAGCTCTGCATAACTGTGTCAGCAATCTGCATTCTGGAATTACCACGCTCAAGCTGGTGCCCTTTCAGCAGTGATGGAATGGTTGACTGTGTTGCCGTGTCATAGACCACCTCTGAAACTCCAAAGATGAAGGTTAGCAACATCAAAGCCCAGAGGGTTATGTTATTCGTGATGATCAGCTCTGCTATGGTCGCTCCAATGAGCACCCTGGTCAGCTGAACCAGCAACATTACAAATCTGCGATTTAGTCGATCCAGTAATGCACCCAACGGGATGGCAAAGAGCAGCCACGGAAGCATGATCATGTTTGATTGAATGGCAATCAACACTGGGTCACGGGTGAGACTAGCCGCTAAAAGAGGAATAGCTGCCCCAACCAAGCCATCGGCAAATTTACTAACCATGGCTGCCGACCAAATTTTGTTGAAAGTAGTTCCAAGAGTTTCGGCTGCTGGCTTAGAGGAACTCACTTCGCAAGTTTATCTGTAAAAAAGAAAAGGTCCCGATCTTGCGACCGGGACCTAATTGCTTAAGCAGAATTACATCTTCTTAGCAACAGTCTTTCTTGGTGCAGCCTTCTTTGCTACAACCTTCTTAGGTGCAGCCTTTCTAGGTGCAGCCTTCTTTGCAACAGTCTTCTTAGCAACTGCCTTCTTAGGTGCAGCCTTCTTTGCAACTGTCTTCTTAGC
>DDPP01000081.1:41034-42069 GCA_002342255.1 Micrococcales bacterium UBA2465 | reverse complement strand
CCGCCATATGTGTCAACAATAATTTTTCGACCAGTAAGACCAGCGTCAGCCTGGGGGCCGCCAATTTCGAACTTCCCTGCTGGATTTATCAAGCAGTTTGTTTCTGTAATTGAGAATCCAAAACTTTCGAGCACTGGTCCAATTACATGTTCCATAATTTCGCTATTCAAAGTGGTGTTGGAAACTCCCGGGGCGTGCTGTGAACTTAGCACTACGGTTGGGACTCCAGTTGGCGTGTCGCCTCTGTAGCCCACCGTTGCCTGTGTTTTTCCATCCGGTCTTAGGTAACTCATCAAACCAAGATGTCTAACTTCCGCAAGTCTGGCTGCAAGGCTGTGCGCGAGTTGAATTGGTAGCGGCATGAAACTTGGTGTCTCATCACAAGCGAAACCGAACATAATTCCTTGATCGCCTGCGCCTTGCTTGTCCAGGTCGTCTGAATCTTTACCTTCACGAAGCTCTATTGATTTCTCTACACCACTGGCAATGTCTGGGGATTGCCTTCCTATGGAAACAGACACTCCACAAGAATTTCCATCGAAGCCGACTTCAGAAGAGTTATAACCAATGTCTAGAAGTTTCTTGCGAACAATGTCGGGAATTTCGGCATAGCCCTCAGTAGTGATTTCTCCTGCCACGTGCACTAGTCCTGTGGTAACTAGCGTCTCAACGGCTACCCGAGAGTTCTTGTCTTGAGAAAGTAAATCATCAAGAATCGCATCACTTATTTGGTCACAAATCTTATCAGGATGACCTTCAGTCACGGATTCAGAGGTGAATAGTCGTAAATCATTCATAGGTGTCTAAGTATATCTGCCGGTATTGACATGGGCGGCTAGGCGCTCAACAACTGTTGAACTTGATCTAGCAAACTTTGAGCCACTTGTCGTTTTGTGCCTGAAACAAATACCTCAGTGTTCTTGGTCAATATGTAGGCTGAACTCGAGTCACTTCCAAAAACCAGCCCGTCCGAGACATTATTGGCAACAAGGACGTCACAACCCTTGTCTTGAAGTTTAGTTCTACCTCTTTCAA
>DDPP01000081.1:19006-41002 GCA_002342255.1 Micrococcales bacterium UBA2465 | reverse complement strand
GCTCGCTTAGTCGCTAGTTCCTTTAGCAGATCGGGGTTGTTGACCAGGTGTAGATGAAGATCTTCGTTGTCACTTCTGTGGATTTTTCCTTGAACTGGCTGTTCAACTCTGAAGTCACTTACGGCTATCGGCATACAGATTATGTCCGCATCAAGATAACTAGATAAAGCTAACTGCACCTCTGCCGTTGATGACACTCGAACTACCTCGATTGAAGGAGGGATGTCTATCTCTATGTTGGCTGCAATGAGAATTACATGCGCTCCCCTGGCTTTGGCTTCCGACGCTATCGCTATGCCTTGTTTTCCGGAGGAACGATTTCCAATAAAGCGAACTTCATCAATGGGCTCGTGAGTACCACCTGCAGCAACCACTATTTTCTTGCCTAGCAGGTACTTGCCTCTGGCTTCTAATGAGAGAGCGAGGCTAATAATCTCGTCCGGTTCGGGTAATCTTCCAACGCCAGTGTCTTTGCCAGTCAAACGTCCAACCGCAGGCTCGATAATGTGAATCCCTCGAGCTTCTAAGGTTTGAATGTTGGCAACAGTTGCCGGATGTAGCCACATCTCAGAATGCATTGCTGGGGCAATCACTACTGTTGCGGTAGTCGCTAACAGGACATTCAACAGCAAGTCATCGGCGATACCCGAAGCGTACCTGGCGATGAACGCTGCAGTGGCAGGAGCAACAATAATAAGATCCGCTTCCTGGGCAAGGGTGATGTGCTTAACTTCATCGACTTGGGTATACAGGTCTGGATCTATTGAGTTGTGAGAGAGTGCTTCTAGGGTTGCGGCACCAATAAATCGCAAGGCATTTTGTGTCGGCAGTACTTTTACATCGTGACCTAGTTCGGTCAGATTTCTAACTAAAGTCGCGGACTTGTACGCCGCAATCCCTCCGGTGATGCCGACCAGAATGCGCAAAAGGTACCTTTGATTACTTGGCTTCTTCAGCCGGAACTACTGCTCCTGCAACAATCTCGCGCATAGCAATTGACAGTGGCTTGTCATCGACGGCTGCGTCGACTAGTGGGCCAACATTGTCGAAAAGTGAGCCACCGTGCAAGGCGGAGTAATAATCGTTTATCTGGCGGGCTCTTTTTGCCGCGAAAATAACCAATCCATATTTGGAGTTGTGTTTGTTCATCAGGGAATCAATTGATGGAGAAACGATTCCTTCTAGTTTTTCAGACATGTAATGCTTTCTACAATAAGGGGAAAATTTCGGCTAATTGGCCTGCATCAATTCTAAGACCTCTTTGGCGCATTGCGCTACCTCGTGATTCACAACAATATGGTCGAATTCGCCAGCTGAAGCCATTTCTAGCCTTGCTGTGGCTAAACGGACCCTGATTTCTTCATCGTCCTCGGTACCACGCGATGCTAACCGTTTGACCAAATCTTCTTCGGTTGGCGGAGAGATAAAGATCAAGTTAGCCGTCGGCATACTCTTTTTTATTTGCCTAGCGCCTTGAATATCAATTTCTAGGATTATTTGTTTTCCAGACGCTAGGGCAACTTCGACTGGTCTCCTAGGAGTGCCATATTGATTCAGCTTGTGCACAGTGGCGTATTCCAGCAGTTCACCGCCAGCAATCATTCGATCGAATTCATCTGGAGAGACGAAATGGTAGTGAACACCATCTATTTCGCCGGGTCTGGGTGGTCGAGTTGTTACCGAAATAGATAACTGGATTTCAGGGTGCATCGCCAAGATTTCCCGAACCACAGTTCCCTTACCAACTGCAGTGGGACCGGCAATCACTGTCAATCTAGTCATGCTAAATTTTACCGCCCAGAGCATCTGCCAGAACAGTGGCGTCAGCGATAATCGTCTTGTCCACTCCAGCTAGGCCGTTTCGAAGAATGCTTCTTGAAGCGCTGAAAATTGTATCGCCAAAGGTGTTCGGAAATATTTCCTTGGCTTGCGTGAGGTTGACACCTTGGGCTCCGAAACCAGGGGACAAAATCGGCGAACGAAGCTTAGACCCTTCTGAATTTAGATCATCTAATTCGTTTTGTAGAAGGTCCACTGTTGCACCAACAACAAGACCGATTGAACCGAACCTTGAATTTGATTGGGAGGTTAGTTTGTTGAATTTAGAAACGTCGTTTGCTATTGATTTCGAGAGACCCACTCCATCCCGCATTGAGCCTTGAACAGTTTGCGCTTCTGGATTTGATGTTGCGCACAACACGAAAAGCCCCTTTCCTCTCTCAACAGCAGCTGCCATCGCTGGCTCGAGCGATCCAACGCCTAAGAAGGGATTGACTGTAAGCGCGTCACAAATGAAAGAAGCATCTTTGCCTAACCAGGCGTCAGCATAAGCTGCCATAGTTGAACCAATGTCTCCACGCTTTGCATCTGCTATTACTAACAAGCCCTCCTGCTTGGCAAGTGACAATTGATTTTCTAGCACCTTTAGTCCTGCAGAGCCAAACCGTTCGAAAAAGGAAACCTGAAACTTAACTATGCCAACATGACCAATCATGCCTTCAAGTAGGCGGGATGAGAATTCTTCTAGCCCTTGAAGTGAGTCGTCGATGCCGTTATCTATGAGCAGCGTCGCATGTGGATCAACACCAACACAGAGCTGACCATAGTTACTAAAAGCTCTCTCAAGCTTCCTGGAGAAATTTTCAGGCAAGTAGTTTTCTCCGATCTAAGGCGTGCTCTTGAAGAGACTTTACTGAAAACGGCCCTTGGATGACCTGTTCGAAAGAGCCAATCGCAGCCGCTAATTGTGTAATAGTAGTGAAAATTGGAGCGTCAGCTGCTGTAGTTGCTGCTCGAATTTCATAGCCGTCTTTTCTTGCATCGCTTCCACTGGGAGTGTTAACAACTGCGTCAATAGCTCCTTGCGAAATCAGTTCGACGATGGTTGGGCCGATTGGGGCACTGTCATCGGCAGAGTGTTTTCTAACCACAGTGGCTTCGATCCCGTGACGTTGCAAAATTGATGCTGTTCCTACAGTCGCCAGAATTTTGTAGCCAAGTTGCGCTAGGCGTCGGACCGGCAAAATGAACTGGTGTTTGTCTCGGTCCGCAACCGAAACAAAGATGGTTCCAGCAGTTGGTAAAGCACTTCCCGCTGCTGATTGAGCTTTTGCAAATGCTTTAGGGAAATCTACATCTATCCCCATTACCTCACCTGTTGACCGCATTTCAGGTCCAAGCAATGAATCAACGAAGCGTCCATCCTTTGTAGCAAAACGT
The DNA here is from genome assembly GCA_002342255.1 of Micrococcales bacterium UBA2465. Classification (GTDB taxonomy): domain Bacteria; phylum Actinomycetota; class Actinomycetes; order Actinomycetales; family Microbacteriaceae; genus Rhodoluna. Next base: position 37,783 of record DDPP01000081.1, on the reverse strand, counting down.
TTAAATGGAAGCACGGCTTCTTTGACTGAAATAGTACTTCCTTGTGGGATATGAGTCCCATCCCGAGCTGGCAGGTGACCTTCCTCAATTAGATCTGAAACCTTCTTCCCTACCATCACTAAGGCCGCTGCTTTAGCAAGGGTTATGCCAAGCGCTTTGGACACAAAAGGAACTGTGCGAGATGCCCTTGGGTTGGCTTCCAAAACATAGAGCACATCATGCGCCAAGGCAAATTGAACATTCAGCAAGCCCCTAACCCCAATTCCTTGGGCAATCTGCAAAGTTGCCTCGCGCACCCTATTGATTTGACTTTGACTGAGAGTGATTGGAGGCAAGGTGCAGCAGGAATCTCCAGAATGGATACCAGCTTCCTCTATGTGTTCCATCACACCACCCACGTAGAGTTGCTCACCGTCATAGATTGCATCGATATCTATTTCTATGGCCTCATCAAGGAACCTATCAACTAGTAATGGATGCTTCGGCCCGACTATAGCTTGGTCTGCAATGCGATCGAAATAGCCCACAAGTGCATTCTTATCGTAGACAATCTCCATTCCCCTTCCACCGAGCACGAAACTCGGGCGCACCAGAACCGGGTACCCGATTCTATTGGCAACCTCCTGAGCTTCTGGAAGATTAGTGGCTGTGCCATTGGCAGGTGCAATTAGGTTTGCATCTTGGAGTATTCGACTGAACGCTCCCCGCTCTTCAGCCAGATCTATAGCTTCCGGGGTTGTCCCTAGGATCTTCACACCATTATCAGCCAAACCTTGAGCCAAACCTAATGCGGTCTGCCCGCCTAGTTGGACAACAACCCCTATAAGTTCTCCAGATTCGGATTCCGCGTGGATGACTTCCAAAACATCTTCGAGAGTCAACGGTTCGAAATAAAGCCGATCAGACGTGTCGTAGTCCGTCGAGACTGTCTCCGGGTTGCAGTTAATCATGATCGTTTCGAAGCCCGCATCGCGAAGCGCGAATGAAGCGTGGACGCACGAGTAGTCAAACTCAACACCTTGACCAATTCGGTTAGGGCCCGATCCCACAATCACCACTTTACGTCTGTAAGAGGGTACAACTTCGGTCTCCTGGTCATAGCTGCTGTAGTGGTAAGGAGTTAGGGCGGGGAATTCACCTGCGCAGGTATCAACAGTTTTAAATACTGGTCGCAATCCGAGTGAGTGTCGCAAACTTCGAACCTCGACCTCGTTGAGACCACGAATACTTGCAATTTGAACATCACTGAAGCCATTCTCTTTAGCGAACTGCAGTAGTTCGTAGTCCAAACAGCCCGCAGTTCGGATCTCCTCAGCAACCGAATTTAGGTATTGAATTTGTTCCAGGAACCAGGGATCAATCTTGGTTGCTTCGAAACATTCTTCAATGGTTGCTCCAACACGGAGCGCTTGCTGCACAGAAACTATTCGCCCGTCTGTAGGTATCTTAGAGAGTTCTAAAAGCTCGCTCATGTTCTGGTTCTGCTGATCCCAATGGAAGGACGACCCCCGTTTTTCTAAGCTACGCAGAGCCTTTTGCAATGCCTGAGCAAAATTCCGACCTATAGCCATCGCCTCACCTACCGACTTCATCGTGGTAGTCAAGGTAGCGTCGGCGGCTGGGAATTTGTCAAATGCGAAACGCGGAACTTTAACAACTACATAATCCAGTGTAGGTTCGAAAGATGCTGGGGTTACTTTAGTTATGTCATTCGGAATTTCATCTAAGCGATAGCCAATCGCTAGCTTTGCCGCAATTTTGGCTATCGGAAACCCTGTTGCCTTTGACGCGAGAGCGGAGGATCTGCTAACTCGCGGGTTCATCTCGATAACGATTACACGTCCCGTGCTTGGTTCAACAGCAAACTGGATGTTGCACCCACCAGTGTCAACTCCAACTGCACGAATGATGTCGATGCCTATGTCTCTAAGCTTTTGGTACTCGCGGTCGGTGAGAGTTAGTGCAGGCGCTACTGTGATCGAATCACCGGTGTGAACACCTACCGGATCCACGTTTTCAATAGAACAAACCACGACAGTGTTATCTGCCTTATCTCGCATTAATTCGAGTTCATACTCTTTCCAGCCAAGAATTGATTCTTCTAGAAGGACTTCAGTTGTGGGGCTAGCCATTAAACCAGCACCAGCAATCCTGCGGAGGTCCGCTTCGTTGTAGGCGAACCCAGAGCCAAGGCCACCCATAGTAAACGATGGGCGAACAACAAGTGGATAACCCAACTGCTCGGCAGCATGCAGAACCTGGTCCATGTCGTGAGCAATGAAGCTTTTAGCAACATCTGCTCCAGATTTAATAACGAGTTCCTTGAAAGATTGCCTATCTTCACCAGCTTTGATCGCGGCAACATTTGCGCCTATCAGTTCAACCTTGTATTTTTCTAGAATTCCTAGTTCGTGGAGCGACATAGCTGCGTTTAGAGCCGTTTGGCCGCCCAAGGTTGGAAGTATTGCATCAGGTTTTTCTTTGATGATGATCGATTCGATTATTTCGGGCGTAATAGGTTCAACATAGGTTGCATCGGCGAAATCAGGATCAGTCATAATGGTTGCTGGATTGCTGTTTACCAGGATTACTCTTACCCCTTCAGATCTTAGAACCCTGCAGGCTTGCGTGCCAGAGTAGTCGAATTCGCAAGCCTGCCCAATCACAATTGGCCCTGAACCGATCACAAGGACGCTCTTAATGTCTTCCCTCTTTGGCATTAGATTTCCCTTTCGGCTCTTGTTTTGGTTATCAGGTTGATGAGCCTGTCGAACAAATAATTTGCGTCATGCGGTCCAGCAGCGGCTTCAGGATGGTATTGAACTGAGTAAGCCGGAATCTCCAAACATTCGATTCCTTCTACGACGTCATCGTTTAGGCAAACGTGACTTACCTTTACTAGACCGAATCCGGCAGGGCTTGCTATCTCTTCTCTCGAACTGATGTCAACAGCAAAACCGTGGTTGTGAGCGGTGACCTCGACTTTTCCTGTGCCAAGATCGATCACTGGTTGATTTATACCCCGATGTCCAAAAGCAAGTTTGTAGGTATCAAAACCCAGAGCCCTTCCCAACAGCTGGTTTCCAAAACAAATTCCAAAGAAAGGAAGGCCCTTGCTCAGAACTTGACGAAGTACTTGAACTTGATGATCAGCCGTGCTTGGATCGCCAGGACCGTTGCTGTAAAAAACTGCATCTGGGTCAATGCTTGTGAGATCTTCATAGGAGCTATCAGCTGGGAAAACTGTGACCTCTAATCCTCTTGCTGCCATGTTGTTTATAGTTGATTTCTTGATTCCAAGGTCGAGTATGGCAACTCTGCCGAAGAAATCACCCTCATGCTTGATTGTGTATTGCTCGTTAGTGGAAACCGTCGAACTTAGTGACCTTCCCGTCATGGGCACAGAATTTTTGACTATTGCGACTAGTTCGTCCAAAGGCATTACAGCCTCCGCGCCGGAAAAAATTCCTGCCCTCATCACACCAACGTTTCGAAGGTGCAGGGTTAAGGCCCGGGTATCCAATTCACCTATTCCAATAACTTCATTTGAAAGTAGGTCAGCCTCGAGTGACCTTTGACTTCTGAAGTTAGAAACAATTCTCGAAATGTCTCTCACCACATAGCCAGAGACCCAAATACGATCAGACTCTTCGTCCTCATCGTTCATACCCGTGTTACCAATGTGAGGAGCGGTCTGGACGACAATTTGACCAGCATAAGAAGGATCGGTAAGTGTTTCTTGATAGCCGGACATTCCGGTGGCGAATACTATCTCCCCTAAAGTTGTTCCGATTTTTCCAAAAGGAACCCCTTTGAACACGGTTCCATCTTCGAGGACCAATAGTGCAGTTTTTGCTCTACGCAACTACTTCTCCCATGTTCAAAACCTTAGAGTCTCTGACTGTTTGAATTCCTCGGAAGAATGTGTGAACAACTTTTCCTTGCAGGGTTAAGCCGAGGAAAGGATTATTGCTACTCTTGCTTTCCGATTCCAAGTCAACCGTGTAGTTAACCTTGGGATCAAACAGTGTTAGGTTGGCAACTGTGCCGGGGGCCAATTCACATCCTTGATTTTGCATACCTGAAATTCTCGCTGGGGCTTCCGACATAACCTGCTGGAATCTCGCGTGATTGATAAGACCAGTGGTTACGAGAGTCGAATAAGCCACGGATGCCGCTGTCTCTAGTCCAACCATTCCGAAAGCAGCTTGACCGAATTCACATTCTTTGTTTTCGGCAGGATGCGGAGCGTGATCAGTAGCGATGATGTCAATTGTTCCATCAGCGACAGCAAGACGAAGTGCTTGAACATCTGCAGCACTTCTTAGCGGAGGGTTGACTTTATAGATCGAGTTATATCCTTCAAGGAGATCTTCAGTTAGCAGCAAATGATGCGGTGTGACTTCAGCAGTCACATTGATTCCACGACCCTTTGCCCAACGAATTACATCGACAGCTGAGGCTGTAGACAAATGGCAAATGTGAAGTTTCGATCCTGTTTGCTCGGCAAGTAAGCAGTCTCGAGCAATGATCGAACTTTCTGCAACTTCTGGCCAACCGGTCAAACCTAATCTAAGAGCAAGATCGCCTGCGTTCATTTGCGAATTGTTGGTAAGTTGGGGGTCTTGTGCGTGTTGCGCAATCACACCGTCAAACCCCTTGACATACTCGAGAGCTCTTTGCATTAGTAGCGAATTGCTGACACATCTACCGTCATCGCTAAAGATAGTTACATTGGCCTTTGATTTATTCATTAAGCCAAGTTCTGCCATCCGCTCACCAGCCAAAGCAACAGTTACCGCTCCAATTGGTTGGACTTCAACGTAACCTGCTTCGATGCCCAGTCTGTGTATTTGTTCAACAACCGCAGCTGTATCAGCAACAGGGTTAGTATTGGCCATGGCGTGAACGGCGGTATAACCACCTTTTGCTGCCGCCCTCGATCCAGTTAGAACAGTCTCGCTATTTTCGGAGCCGGGCTCTCTTAGGTGAGTGTGTAAATCCACGAAGCCAGGGAAGGCAATGAGTCCTGTGCAGTCGATAATCTCCCCAGCTATTTCAAGTTCGGGGCCAATTTCAGTGATTAGCCCTCCCGAAATCCTGATATGAACTAGTCTCCCATCGGCTAACTCGGCGTTAGTTAGAAGAATCTCTGTCATAGTTTGCCTTCCTTTGCTAAGAGTTTATGAAGAACTGCCATTCGGATTGAAACCCCATTTGAAACTTGCGCGACGATAGCTGATTGCTTGGAGTCAGCAACTTCAGAGGCTATTTCAAGACCTCGGTTCATGGGGCCAGGATGCATGATCACAGTTTTCGAATCCAAGAGTTTAAATCGCTCGAGATTTAGACCAAATAGTTTCGAATATTCGTTTGCGTTTGGAATAAAAGCGGATGTCATTCTTTCCTGTTGGATTCGCAACATCATCACCACCTCGAACCTTGATTCAAGTGCTTCATCGAGATCATGAAATGTTTGATCAACTAGAGAAGAAAAGCCGTTCGGTAATAGAGTTGCTGGTCCACAAAAGGCAACTGTAGCCCCAAGCATTCGCAATAGAATCGCATTCGATCTAGCAACTCGGCTATGCAGGATGTCTCCAACTATCAGAACCTTAATACCAGCCAAATCGCCAGTAGATCTTCCACCAACTAGTCGTTGACGAATGGTGAATGCGTCCAGTAGTGCTTGGGTTGGATGTTCATGAGTGCCATCTCCCGCATTAACTATCGAAGCATTAGACCACCAAGACTCAGCAATGGTTTGAGCAGCGCCAGATTGCGAATGCCTCACAATGAAAGCGTCAGCTCCCATAGCTTCCAAGGTTAGGACCGTATCCTTAAGTGACTCCCCTTTACTCATAGAGGAGCCCTTCGCTGTGAAGTTTATTACTTCTGCAGATAAACGCTTTGCTGCTATTTCAAACGACAGTTTGGTCCTGGTCGAATCTTCGAAGAACAGATTTACAACTGTTGTGTTCTTTAGCGCTGGGATCTTTTTAGCTTCCATTTGATTGACGGATTCCATCTGCAACGCTAGATCAAGCAGTTCCAAGGCGTCCGATTTAGTGAGATCAGTAACGCTTACTAAATGTTTCATTGTTCGATCACCACACACTGTTCTGAATCGGTTTCATTCAGCTTGACATAGATCCTTTCCCGGCTGGATGTTGGCAAGTTCTTGCCAACAAAATCAGCTCTTATGGGAAATTCCCGGTGGCCTCGGTCAACAAGAACAGCCAGTCGCACAGCTTTAGGTCTGCCATAAGAAACAAGTGCGTCGAGTGCAGCTCTTATCGTCCTCCCAGTGAAGAGAACATCGTCAACTAATACAACCGTTTTGTCTTCAAAGTTTGCAACGGGAATGAGTGTCGGGGAAACTTCTTTCTTCGGCCTTTCGGCTAAGTCATCTCTAAACAACGTCACATCTAGCTTTCCCACCGAGATAGTTTCGTCAAATTGTGGGTAGTTTTTGGATATGGAAATGGCTATTTTATTAGCCAGAAACACTCCGCGAGTTGGAATGCCCAAAAGCAGGAGCTCGGATACTCCTTGATTTGACTCGACTATTTCATGCGAAATGCGAGTAATGGCGCGATCAATATCGGACGCGTCGAGTACGGTGCGTGCTGTCATGCACATCTCCTTCTGCGCCTCACTGGACGCCTTTAAAGGACTTGCTCCGCTAAGTCTAGTAGGTCAGGACTAAGAATCTCTAGATTGGTTTGCGCGTGGCTGCTACAGCGGCCAGGATTCCATTAATGAAAGTCGGAGATTCATCAGTTGATATCTCCTTAGCTAAACTCACCGCTTCAGAAATTACTACTTCCGCCGGAGTCTCTGAAGAGAAAGCCATTTCGAAGCAGGCAAGTCGAAGTATGGCCAAATCAACAGCAGGCATACGATCTAAGGTCCAGTTTTGAGCAAGACTTGAAATTAACTCATCTATTTCAGCTTGATTGAGCAATACTCCCTCGACAAGTTGCTTAGCAAAGCTGAAAATCTCTTCTTGATTTTCCCGGTCAGCTACTGAATCTTTAGTTTCATCTAGCAAGTCCGTAGCCATTACATCGCGCAGTTGGCCTGCATACAAGGCATCGACAGCGCGTTTGCGACTTTTCGTTCTGGAACTCACCGTTTTAGTCTGTGACTCGGCCTAAGTATTCACCAGTTCTGGTGTCAACTTTGACTCTCGTGTTTTGTTCAACGAAAAGTGGAACTTGAATCTGTAAGCCCGTCTCCAAAGTGGCTGGTTTTGTTCCACCGGAGGACCTATCTCCTTGTAAACCAGGTTCGGTGAACGTGATTTCAAGTACGACAGATGCTGGTAGCTCAACGTAAATAGGTGCGCCTTCGTGAATAGCCACAATTGCCATTTGATTCTCAAGCAAGTAGTTCGAGGCATCGCCAACGAGTTCCTTGGTCAGTGTCATTTGGTCGTAGTCCGTGGTGTCCATGAAAACATAGCCGTCACCATCACTGTATAAATATTGCATCTCACGCTTATCGACAGTTGCGGTTTCAATCTTCACACCAGCATTTAGTGTTCGATCAATAACTTTGCCGCTGAGTACATTCTTGAGCTTGGTTCTTACGAAGGCAGGACCTTTGCCTGGCTTGACGTGCTGGAATTCGATTACGGTCCAGAGTTGGTTCTCCATGTTCAGAACCATTCCGTTTTTTAGATCATTGCTGGTAGCCATTTTTGCCTCGTCTAGGAATTTTGTGGCCAAACGGCCTAGAGCAGTTTATCAGTTAGCCAGTTGGCGCAAGGCTAACTTGTATGAGTCAAGCCCGAATCCAGCAATAACTCCGGTTGCAACCGCGGAAATCACCGAATTGTGTCTGAACTCTTCTCTAGCATGAGGGTTAGATATGTGGACTTCAATAACCTGCAACCCAGTACTGGTTAGCATCGCAATCGCATCTCGGATTGAGTATGAATAATGTGTGAAAGCAGCTGGGTTTACGACAACATTATTACGTGTCGTGAATGCCTCTTGAAGCCAGCCCACTAACTCGGATTCATCATTACTCTGCTTTATTTCGACTTCTAATCCGAACTGGAGTCCAAAACTGGTCAGCTCAGTCACCAAATCAGTGTAGGACGAGTGTCCATAAACATCGGGCTCACGACTGCCTAGCATATTTAGATTTGGCCCGTTTAGCACGACTACCTTCTTCATAGAACCAATTTACCGTCAGTTTGCTATCTCTTGAAAGGCTTGGAACAGTAACTCTTCGGTTGGGGCCTCTAGTATGCCCGGCTTGGCCAACTCATCCAATACAACGAATCTCAAGATGCCACCGCGGCTCTTTTTGTCAATTTGCATGCCTTTATAAAGGACCCTCCATTTGGCTAAGTCATATGAAGTCGGCAAACCAATTAGATCTAGTATTCTTCTGTGCCGGTCTGCGGTTTCATCATCTAGCCGCCCTGATAATCTGCCAAGTTCTGCAGCGAATACCATACCGATAGCAACTGCGTGCCCGTGTCGAATTTTGTAATGTTCTGCATGTTCTATTGAGTGTCCTAAAGTGTGACCATAATTTAGGACCTCTCGAAGTGAACTCTCCCTGAAGTCCTCTGACACTACCTGAATCTTTACCCGAATTGCTCTCTCGACCAATTCACTAAAGACCTCAGAGTTTACATCCAAAGCTTTTGAAGTCTCATTCTCAATCATTTCGAGTATTTGCGGATCTGAAATGAAACCACATTTAATGATTTCGGCGAAACCTGAACCCAACTCAACTTTCGGCAAAGTCGCTAAGGTGTCGAGATCAACCAACACTGCTTTGGGGTCATGGAAGGCACCGACCAAGTTTTTTCCTTCTTGGGTATTGATGCCAGTTTTACCACCAATCGCAGCATCAATCATCCCAAGCAAAGTTGTTGGGATGTGTATCACTGCAATGCCTCGCAACCAAGTGGCGGCGATGAAACCTCCTAGGTCTGTAACTGTCCCACCACCCAGGGTAACTACTGCATCACTTCTAGAAAACTCAGCCTGTCCTAACGAAGACCAAGCAACCGAAAGCCAGCGGTCAGTCTTTGCCTCCTCGCCATCAGCAACGGGAAATTTCCAGACTGTCTTGCCTGAAGCGCTTAGCTCATCGGCCACCAAGGTTGCCGAAGCTTCTAATGGCTCTGGATAGACCAACAGAACCTTTTTGACCAAACTTCCCAAAACAGGTTCGAGCTCATTTAGGAGCCCGCGACCGAGAAGCACTTCATAGCTAGATAATCCGGTAGCCTTTAGTCGACGAACATCATCCATCTTTGGCCTCCAACTTGTTGCAAATCTCTTCAACGATACCCTTGAGACTGTTGTTCGAAGTGTCTACCTCAATATCGGCTACCTCTTTATAAATAGGTTTCCGTTCTTCATATATCCGTTTCCAGTCTTCGAAGCCATTTTTTAGTAGAGGTCTGTTTCCATGTTTAAGTCGGGATCTAATGTGATTACCATTAGTTTTCAGATAGACAACGGTTCCATCCCTAAATGCGACTCTTGAAGTTTCAGTTAGAACAGCTCCACCGCCGGTGGCTATAACTGCTATCACTGACATTGAATTCACAATTGTTTCAGACTCGATCCGACGAAACTCTCGCTCGCCGAGCTTTTCAAAAATTTCGGTCGGGGTTCCATGGGTGTCGCTGATGACAATGTCTGTGTCAATAAAAGGAACTTCAAGACGTTTGGCAAGTTTCTTTCCGATAGTTGACTTTCCGACACCCATCGGGCCTACCAGGATTACCGGGCGATTCAACATTCTTAGCTAACAATCTTGGACTTTAAATTAGCCGGAATGCTTTCTAGGTAACTAGCAAGATTTCGTTTAGTCTCGGCTACGGAATCTCCACCAAATTTTTCTAACACTGCATCTGCAATTGTCAGGCTAACCATAGCTTGGGCCACCACACCAGCAGCCGGGACGGCACAAACATCCGAGCGCTGGTGGTGTGCTGTTGATTCCTCACCGGTTGCAACATCAATTGTTTTTAGTGCCCTTGGAACGGTCGAAATGGGTTTCATCGCAGCTCGAACTCGAATAATCTCGCCATTGCTCATCCCGCCTTCAATGCCTCCCGCTCTGTCAGTGATTCTTGCAACAAGACCGTCCGTTAGTTGCATTTCGTCGTGAGCTTCAGATCCTCTTCTAGTTGCAGATTCAAACCCATCACCAACAGCGACTCCCTTAATCGCTTGGATACTCATCAACGCCCCTGCGAGACGACCATCTAGTCGCCTATCCCAATGCACGTAAGATCCGACTCCTGGGGGCATTCCGTAGACTAAAACCTCGACGACTCCGCCTAAAGTGTCGCCATCTTTATGAGCCTGATCTATTTCCTCCACCATTGCCTGAGAAAGCTTGGTATCAAAGGCTCTAACCGGATCTTCATCTAGATCAACAACATCGGTTGGCTTAGGAAGCAAATCTCCACCAGAAATTTTGCCTATCGATACTGTGTGCGTAACTACCGATATACCTAGCTCGGCTAGAAAACTCTCGACAATGGAACCGAGCGCAACTCTGGCAGCTGTCTCTCTGGCTGAAGCGCGTTCTAAGACTGGCCGGCTTTCGATGAATCCGTATTTTTGCATTCCAGTGAAATCTGCGTGGCCTGGTCTAGGTCTGGTAAGTGGTTCGGCTCTAGCACCAGTGAGTGTTGAAGAATCAACGGGATCTGGAGACATGATTTCAATCCATTTGTCCCATTCAGTATTCTCGATAACTATAGAGATTGGGCCACCCATGCTTAGTCCATGACGAACACCACCGGTAATTCTCAATTGGTCTTGTTCGATCTTCATTCTTGCGCCACGCCCATAACCAAAACGACGTCTAGCTAACGAAATGTTTAGTGCTTCGGTGGTGACTGGGACCCCTGCAGGTAGGCCTTCGAGGACAGCAGTTAGTTCAGGACCATGGGATTCCCCTGCTGTGAGCCAACGTAACATGTGAACTATCTTCCCACACTACTGCTCAGTTAGGGAACCTCGCATAGCCGCAAAAATCTGGCCTTCGTCGTCCAAGTGTTCGTCTTGAGAGCCATTTATGTAGATGCGCAGTTGCGCCAGGGCTTGCCAAAGCAGCATCTCTGTGCCACTAATCTCACTTTGCCCAAGATGCCCATCCCCGTAACTTGTGCTGAGCAAAACGTTGAATTTCTCAGGCTTGTAATTTGGGATCGTGTTTATCGTGAGGTCTTCGCGGCCTGAATAATCATGCAAGGGTTTAGTTTCAATGAGGCAAGCATAGGTAGTGTTTATTTGTCCCAAACTCATTTCGTTCCTGGCATAACAGATGATTTCTGAATCTGGTCGAGTCGAAACAATCGCCTCTACAGCTGATCTTGCAGTTGCCCCAGAACCTAAAACCGCGATGGATCTCGTCGCAACATTTCTAATTGCCTGTGCTATGCCAAAGATATCCGTATTGAAACCTGAATAACCTGAATCCGTCTTGACTAAGGTATTTACAACACCTGTTCTCAGCGCTCCATCGTCCAGTTTGTTGGACGCCGCAAAAGCTTCAAACTTTAGGGGCATGGTAACCGAAAGACCTGAAAACTTAACTGTGTCGCTTAGGAACTGGCGAACTTGCCCAGCGGATACCCTAACTGCTTCAAAGTCCCAATCAATCCCTAGAACTTTGTATGCTGCTGAGTGTATTTTTGGGCTCAAACTTTGAGAAATCGGATCACCGATAACTGCGAAATGTCTAGCCATTCCAACCTGGATTCTGCAGCATCCATTGACGCCAAAGCTGGACAGCCTTTTCATGTTCAGCGTAAGTATTGCTGAAAACAGTTTCCCCCGTTTCGAGGTTAATTGCACAGAAATAAAGCCACTTCCCATCCGCCGGGTGAATGGCTGCATCGATCGCAGTTGCCCCAGACCCTGCGATAGGACCAATGGGTAGTCCCGGGTATAGATACGTATTGTATTTATTTCGATCATTTCTGTCGGCAACCGAAGTCGAGACAGTTGTCCCGTTTACGCCATATGAGACGGTGGCATCCGACTGCAAATGCATCCCTTGGGCAATTCTGTTTTGAAATGTTCTAGACACCTTATAGAAATCTTCCGTCTTGCGAGCTTCCATCTGAATTATCGACGCCAAAGTTAATACTTTGTGCCAATCCTTCTTTGCCACTGCGTCATTTCTAAGTTGCTCGAACGTGCGATTCACCATGATTGTGATCACATCGTGAGCCGAAGCGCCCGGAGAGAAATCATATGTTGCTGGATACAGATAGCCTTCGAGCGATGGTGCAGACTTAGGTAGCCCAAAACTCTGTCGATTTTCTGCTTCAACTTCGAAAGAATTGATGGGAATACCAGTTCCTTTGGATAGTACCTCGAATGTTGCATTCAATCGAAGACCTTCGCGGACCGTGACCCGATTTACTAATTGTTGCTTAGGGTCGGTGAGAATGGCAATTGCAGCGTCAGTGCTAATTTGTTTTGGAAGTAGGTACACACCAGGGAAGAAAGTTGGATTCGCCGCGTAAATGTGTCTCAGAGTCGAATCAATATTCTTGGTTACCCCTAACGCGACTAAACGCCTTGCGATAACAGAACCAGTGTCTCCCTTTGAGACTTTGAAGGAAACCGTCTCTGACCCAGAGCCATAGTATTCAGCTCCAGAAATAAAATCTAAGCCTTGTCGAACTAGAGACTTGTTAGTCAACCCCAACACGCTTACCAAAATCACTAGGGCTACGGCTACAATTATAGAATTTTTTCTATATCTTGATCTTTTACTAGTTGGTTGAGGAGCTTCTTGGTCCATTATTCCAACTCCTCTAAAGATTTGCCTGGCTGCGCTCCCGTATTGCGTTCAATTAGCAACGCGAATTCCAGAATAGCAACTGCGGCCATTTGATCGACCGTTGCTTTTGCCTCCTGCTGCGACTTACCAACCTCCCTCAACTGTGTGTTCGCCAATGCAGTGGTTAAGCGTTCATCGATGAGCCGGATCGGGATACTAAGGGAATTAGCTAATGCATGAGCAAATGCCAAAGCTGTTGCAGTGGATTTAGTGGCAACACCTTGAAGATTTAGGGGTAACCCTACATAGATTTCTATTACAGAGTCATCGATAAGGTCGATGCACTCTTCGATGCTAGCTACCGTTGCTAAAGGCGAAGCAAGAATTCCGTCTTTATCCGAGACAGCCATTCCGTTGTGAACTGCACCTACGTCTATGGCAACTCGTTTACCTATGCGCAATTAAGAGAGACTCTTTCTAATCTCAGCGAGTGCGTCCTCGAGTTTGCCAGCATCGACTCCACCACCCTGAGCTAGGTCAGCCTTTCCGCCACCGCCGCCACCTAGAATTGCGGAACCTATTCGAACCAGTTCACCCGCCTTGACACCGCGACTTTGGGCTAGATTTGATACCGAGGCCATCAACCCCGGCTTATCGTCTATGACAGCTGCCAATATGATGACAAAATCCTCATTCTTCGTCTTATCTCTAAGCAGCTGTAACACTTCACGCAACGATTCGGGAGATCGAACAACGAGGTTCTTGAAGATTGCCTTGGTCTGCCCAATAGTTTCAACTGAGCTAAGAATTTCAGGTATCTGGCTGAGCAAGGCAGAGGATTCTTGCGCTTGCATCGCCTTCTGGGCCTCTTTCAGTTCCAATAAGAAGTTCTCAAGTTTTTCGCTGGCGTTTAGTGGATTTACCTTGAGCTGCTCGGCAATCTTGTGAAGTAATAGTCGATCTCTGTTAAACGAGCTGATTGCCTCAAGTCCAACGTTTGCTTCAATACGTCTTGAACCGGAACCGACGGATGACTCATTAGTGATTGAGACTAGGCCAATTTGTGAAGAGCGTGCAACGTGTGTGCCACCACAAAGTTCTCTGGACCAAGGTCCACCTATCTGAACTACTCTTACACTTTCGTCATAGGTCTCACCAAATAGTGCAACTGCACCCCAGTTTTTGGCTTCGGGCAAACTCATGTATTGAGCGCTCACAGCTAAATCTTGCCTGATCGCTAGGTTTGAAACTTCCTCAATTTCCGATTTTGTCTCGGCACTTAGTGCTTGGTTCCAAGAGAAATCGAGGCGCATGTACCCAGGCTTATTTAGGGAACCCGATTGCAGAGCAGTTGGACCCAACACTTGGCGAAGAGCGGCATGCACGACGTGAGTGGCGGAGTGAGCTTGAGCGGCTCCTAACCGCCAATCCGAATCAACAGTTGTAAGAACCTTTTGACCAATCTGGAAAGAACCTGACTTAACCAAAACCTTGTGGCTTATCAAGCCCTTAACCGGTTTTTGAACGTCCAAGACTTCAAGTTCTGCTTTGTCTGCAAGCATAAGCCCGGCATCAGCGGTTTGACCTCCGGATTCAGCATAAAAACTAGTTCGGTCAAGAACAACTTCTCCGATTAGCCCTTCTGAGATCGAACCCACTGGTTGACCATCGACAATGATTCCGAGAATTGTTGCCTCTGACTGCAGCTCTTCAAAGCCTGTAAATAGTGAAGCGCCTTTAGCTCGGAACTCTGAATAGATGGATAAGTCAGTGTTCCCTGATTTCTTTGCGCGAGCATCGGCTTTTGCTCGATTCTTTTGCTCATCCATCAACCGAATGAAATCATCTCTATCGACTGTCAAGCCATTCTCTTCGGCAATCTCAACCGTTAGGTCAATCGGGAACCCGTAAGTGTCGTGTAACAGGAAAGAAGTTTCACCGGAGAGAGAGTCCTTTGATTCTGATTTTGCTTTAGCAATAGCTGCTTCTAAGACGGTAGTTCCAGCAACTAGTGTGCGCAGGAAGGCTTCTTCTTCAGCTAAGACTGTCTTCTGAATTCGTGGATATTCTGCTTCCAATTCTGGGTAGGCATCAACCATAGCGTTTTTCGAGGAAGCAAAAAGAGAATTGAAACATGGTTCACTTACTCCAAGTAAACGCATTGCTCTTACCGTGCGCCTCAATAATCTTCGTAATACGTAGCCTCGCCCGTCGTTACCTGGCGAAACCCCGTCGCAAATCAACATTAGGGAACTGCGGACATGGTCAGCTACAACACGAAGACGCACATCGTCTTCTTTATTCGCACCGTAAGTTTTCCCGGCTAGATCAGCAGCCTTATCAAGAACAGGTTTTACTTGGTCAATTTCGTAGATATTCTCGACACCTTGCAGCAGGAACGCAACGCGTTCTAGGCCCATACCGGTATCAATGTTTTTCTTCGGGAGTTCGCCTAAAATTTCAAAGGAGTCTTTACCAGTTCCAGCTCCGCGTTCGTATTGCATGAAGACAAGGTTCCAGATCTCAAGGTAACGAGAGTCATCTGCCGCTGGTCCCCCATCCACACCGAAAGCCGGACCCCTATCGTAAAAGATTTCTGAACAAGGGCCAGCCGGTCCTGGTTGCCCAGTAGACCAATAATTGTCCTTCATGCCCATTCTCTGGATGCGCTCAGATGGGACATCAGTGAGCGTGGTCCAGTACTCGATAGCCTCGTCGTCGTCCTGGTAAACAGTTACCCAAAGCTTTTCTTTAGGTATCTCCAGTCCACCCTCAGTTAGAGGCTTAGTCAGGAACTCCCAGGCGTATTGAATTGCTTCCTTTTTGAAATAATCACCAAATGAAAAATTGCCATTCATTTGAAAGAAAGTTCCGTGCCTTGTGGTCTTACCCACCTCGTCTATATCCAGAGTTCGTATGCACTTCTGAACAGAAGTTGCTCTGCCGAACGGAGCAGGCACTAAACCAGTCATGTAAGGAATAAAGGGAACCATTCCGGCAACCGTAAACAGAAGCGACGGGTCTTCGGAGATCAAGGATGCACTTGGGACTACCACGTGGTCTTTTGAAGCGAAGAAGTCCAGCCAGCGTTGTTTGATTTCTGCTGTCTTCATTGTTACTTCTTTACACTTCTTTTAGAGTTTTTCAGTTCTTGCTCACGAAAACCAGCTGAGAAAGCTGTTGCGAATGTCTTTGCCTTCGCGCCTGCATCTTCGATGGCTTTTTTTGCCTCGGGATTACTCTCGATTTGTCTTGCTAAGTAAACACCTACAGCTATACCGGCTATAAAAAGGGCAGCTTTACGCATGGTTACTTATTCTTCTTACCGAGAAGTCCGGTAACTCCGCGGATAATCTCGCCAACTCTAAGTAAGGGCCCGCCAATAGTCGTTGTGAATGATGTAATAAGTGAACTTAGATTTGTAGTTGCTTCAACAACGTTGTCTGTAATGACGTCGATTTTCTCTAGTTGCTTATTTGTCTGCTTAGTGGTCTCAGTCAACTCAGTCAACAATGGAATAAGACTGTCCCCAGTTTCGCGAATGGTTGCAGAAGTAGTGTCAAGTGTTCTTGATAATTTCATCAATGTGATAACCAGAAACACGACGAGCACAGCGAAAGCGATCGCGGCGATCATTGACGCTAGTTCTGAACCATTCATAATGAGACTTCTTCTTTAGCGAGCAGCGTAGTACTCAACCACTAGCTGAACTTCACAAGTAATAGGAACCTCTGAACGCTTCGGTCTGCGAACCAACGTTGCCTGCAGCTTGTCAAGTTCAACTGACAGGTAACCCGGTACTGGAGGTAGAACATCCACGTGGCCTCCGGCTGCAGCAACCTGGAACGGCTCGGTGCTTTCGCTCTTAGGGCGAACGTGAATCATCTGTCCAACCTTTACTCGAGCCGATGGTCGGTCAACTAATTTGCCATCGATCAAAATGTGACGGTGCACAACCATCTGCCGAGCTTGAGCGATGGTGCGTGCGAATCCAGACCGAAGTACTAGAGCATCAAGTCTCATTTCTAGAAGCTCGACCAAGTTTTCACCAGTTAGACCCTCAGACTTTTTCGCATCGTTGAAAGTTTTGCGAAGTTGTGCTTCACGGACGCCGTATTGAGCGCGAAGACGTTGCTTTTCACGAAGTCGGACGGCGAAGTCGCTGTCGGCTTTCCTCTTAGTGCGACCATGCTGGCCTGGAGCATATGGACGCTTTTCTAAATATTTTGCTGCTTTCGGGGTTAGGGCGATACCTAATGAGCGAGACAAACGAGTCTTGCTTCTTGTTCGGGATGTCTTAGACACTTATACCTTTCAAAAAGTAAATACAATAATTTGATTGATGTGCCTGGTGCATCTTGGCTAAAAAAGATTCACTCACCGTTTGACCTAAATTAGCAGCCATGCATTAGGTCGGGCCGGCAACTTTCCAATATTAGCAACAACAACCCCACTTTTCCAATGGCTAGCCTCAAACGAATAAAGATTTTCGCTATAAAGGACCGAGAAAAGACCAGTCATTTCTAGAACGTTCGATAGGTCGTGAGTTGGTCGCAGGCCACCTGTAGAGCTTGATTCAGATGGAAAACAGGTGGGTAGCGTTCACCAGTCGGGCCTATTCCCTTGGAATACTCGTCTAAACTCTATTTAGAACCATTTCGGAGGAATAATGTCGAGTAAGAAGACAAGCATTACTGAGTCTGCCCGCAAGAGCCTTAAGAGCTATGAGGCTAAGCAAAACGTCGCGGATCACCGCGAGGCCGTTAGGGCAAAGGACAACCGTTTGGCCATTATCGTTACCTCAATAGTTTTCGTAGTGGCACTTTTGGCACAATACGTTTACTTCAGTTTCGGTCCTGGAGTATCGCCAACTTCATGTATTACCTTCACTCAAGCTCCGGCCCCTTTGATTTCAGGCAAGCCTAATCCGGCGCAAATACCTGACGCTGCAATTTCTGAATGTCGCGATTGGACCGGTTCAATGACCATTAACAAGAAGGTGCTGAACATCAAGCTTTTTGGTAAGAAAGCTCCACAAGCTGTTGCAAACTTCGTAAATCTATCAAGCCTTGGATTCTATACCGACAACAAGTGCCACCGGCTTACCACGAGCGGACTATACGTTCTGCAATGTGGTGCTACCTCAGGTGATGCAAATGGTGGCCCTGGTTACAGTTTCGGACCTTTAGAAAACGTTCCAGTTGCATCCAATGGCGGTTCCCCTCTTTACACGAAAGGAATGCTAGCGATGGCGAGAGTCAAAGATTCACCTACGAGCCAAGGAAGCCAGTTCTTCATCGTCTACAAGGACTCAACAATCCCTTCAGATAAGGCCGGTGGTTATACCGTCTTCGGGGAAATCACTTCTGGTTTAGATCAACTTCTTCCTGTTTTCCAAGGCGGGATAGTCGGTGGTGGAACCGATGGAAAACCAAAGGTTGCAGCAGTAATAAACGACACTAGTGTTAAGTAAGAATCGAAATTCAGGAGATCAAATTGGCAACAGTCACATCAAGTTTCGGTCGGATTGATGAAAACGGAAACGTTTTTGTCATGGACAATGGAACTGAACGACTCATCGGTTCGCAGCCAAGCATGTCGAACGAAGATGCCATTGCGTTGTATGTAAAAAGATTTGATGATCTCGCTGCAACAGTTCGACTTCTAGAGCAAAGAGTCAAGGCAAAGGCCGACCCCAAGTCGATCGCGAAATCTGCCACAAAGACCCTTGCAGAGTTAACCGAAGCTGCTGCGATTGGTGATTTGGAGTCCCTAAGGCATAGAACTTCGGCCATTCTTTCAGCGCTGAGTCAAGCACTAGCCGATGCAGAAGCTGAGCGTGTTATTGCAGTTGAAAAAGCCCTTGCTGAAAGAGAGGCTATTGCTGTTGCTGCAGAAAAGATTGCCGCTGGTGATCCAACTAAGACTAACTACAAGAACGCCACTGTAAAGATGTCAGAGCTATTCGAAAAATGGCAAGGTCTTCAAAAA
>DDPP01000081.1:16847-18849 GCA_002342255.1 Micrococcales bacterium UBA2465 | reverse complement strand
TAGCTAAAGGTGCTGAGGGTTCTGCCGATTACCGGCAACTTCTCGAAGCTTGGAAAAAACTACCCAAAGTCAAATCAAAGGCAGATGATGCACTGTGGGCACGCTTCAAATCTGCTGGCGATGCAATCTACGCTGCACGAGCTGACAAAGCCGCCAAAGATGACATTGAGTACGCGGCAAATCTTGAAGTGAAACTTGCTCTTCTTGACGAAGCAGAAAAAATAGATCCTGCTGCGGACTTAGAGCTAGCCAAAAAAGAAATGAAGACCATCCAGTCAAAATGGGAAAAGGCGGGTAAGGTTCCTCGTGATGCCATAAAGGCAACCGAAGAACGACTTCGTGCAGTCGAGCAGAAGATAAGAGCAGCAGAGCAAGAGTTGTGGAGAAAGTCCGATCCGGCCACTATCGAACGAACAAACTCCATGAAAGCACAGCTTGAGGCTTCAATTAGGAAACTTGAGGAAGAACTTGCCAAAGCTCAAGCAAGTGGTGATTCAGCGAAAATTACCAAGGCAAAGGAAGCACTCGAGACCAAACAGGCTTGGCTGGCTGTTGTAAACGGCAACTAACCGTTTTTGACCCGATAAACATCGTAGACGTTATTAATTCTGCGGACCCCGTTCAATAGACCTTCGAGAGCCACCGGGTTCGACATCTCAAAAACAAAACGACTTAGAGCAATTCGGTCTGCTCTAGTTGAGACTGAGGCAGAAAGAATGTTGACATGGTGTTCGCTTAGAACACGTGTTACATCGCTCAATAGGCCTCCTCTGTCAAGCGCCTCTACTTGAATTTGGACTAAGAACAAGCTCTTCGAGTTCGGTTCCCACTCAACTTCGATTAGCCGTTCAGACTGGCTTCGGAGATCTTCAGCGTTTTTACAGTCAGATCGGTGAACGGAAACCCCAGACGCCCTCGTAATAAAACCAAGAATTTCGTCACCTGGAACAGGTGTGCAGCAGCGGGCAAGCTTGACCATCACGTCAGCGTCTCCCCTAACTAAGATGCCGGCATCGCTGTGACGAACTCTGTTTATAGCGCCTGTGTTTGTGGGAAGTTCGAAACTTTCGTCCGAATCCTCTTCCACAGTGAAAACAGCGGCCATGCGCTCAACGACGGATTGGGCAGAAATATGCATTTCTCCAATTGCCGCATAAAGATCAGAAGGCTCGTCGTAACGAAGATCAGAAGTTACCTTCAGTAGGCTATCCGCCGCTAAGGCTCGCTGTATCGGCAAGTTTTGCTTTCTAAGTGCTTTAGCAAGTAAATCCTTACCGCGTTCTATTGCCTCATCCTTTCTTCCAGCACTTATCCAAGCCCTGATCTTAGCTTTTGCACGCTGGCTAGCAACGAATTGCAACCAGTCTTGACTTGGGGCAGCGTCTTGCGATTTCGAAGTTAGGATTTCGACAACATCACCTGACTGAAGGATGGTTTCAAGCGGAACTAGGCGGCCATTAACCTTTGCTCCCATAGTTTTGTGGCCTATCTCAGTATGGACTGCGTAAGCAAAATCAACCGGAGTTGAGCCTTTAGTAAGTCCAATCACGCGTCCTTTAGGAGTGAAAGCATAGACCTCCTTAGCTCCGATTTCGAAACGGAGCGCATCCAAGAATTCGCTGGGATCTGCAGTTTCGTTTTGCCAATCTGCCAAGTGCTTCAGCCAGACCAAGTCCTCCTCGGAACTGAGTTGCTTAACTCCACTCTCTTTGTATTTCCAGTGAGCGGCAACACCGTATTCGGCTCGGTTGTGCATTTCCTGGGTTCGTATTTGGATCTCAATTGAACGGCCGTTAGGTCCGATCACCGCAGTGTGCAACGACTGATAGAGGTTAAACTTTGGCATCGCAACATAATCCTTGAAGCGGCCCGGTACTGGATTCCATCGGGTGTGAATCGCTCCAAGAATTGCATAACAGTCTCTAACATCAGGGACAATGACTCGGATACCAACCAGATCATAAATGTCATCGAATTCTCTACCACGAACGACCATCTTTTG
>DDPP01000081.1:2380-16702 GCA_002342255.1 Micrococcales bacterium UBA2465 | reverse complement strand
ACCTTTGGATACAGTACAGAGAAAGATATGTCTTCGAGTTCCCACTTGATTGTGCTTATTCCTAAACGATGAGCAAGTGGGGCATAAATCTCCAAAGTTTCTTGTGCCTTAACTCGAGCCTTATCTTCAGAAACGAACCCCCAGGTTCTAGCATTATGTAATCGGTCAGCGAGCTTTATGACCAGCACTCTTATGTCCCTAGACATCGCAACAACCATTTTGCGCACCGTCTCAGCTTGCGCATTGTCACCGAACTTAACCTTGTCCAACTTGGTGACACCATCTACCAACATTGCAATTTCGTCACCGAAATCTGTTCGCAATTGGTCTAGTGAGTAGTCTGTATCTTCAACTGTGTCGTGCAGCAGGGCTGCGGCCAGACCAGCCGGGCCAATACCAAGATCTGCGAGAATTTGTGCCACAGCAACAGGGTGAGTTATGTATGGGTCGCCACTTTTCCTAGTTTGCCCGGCATGAGCTTTCTCGGCAGCCAGGTAGGCGCGCTCGACAACTCCAAAATCAAGTTTTGGATGAGATTGCTTGGCTGACTTGATGACCTCAGTGATTCCAGAATCTTCGGTTGGTCGAGTAAAGATTCTGGGCAGACGGCTCATCAAGGCAGCTAGTGCGCCACCGGATGAGATATCAGACATCGAAAAACCTCTTTAGTTTAGGTTCCTCAAGGATACCTAAACATAACTATTTTTGCGAAGCGCGTTTAGCTAAAACTCGCTTAGCTGCCTTGGCATACTTTTCTTCGCCTTCACGCAACTGGGAGTAAAGCGGAGCCGCTATGAATATTGTGGAGTAGGTACCAACGATAATTCCTATGAAAAGCGCCAATGAAATGTCTCTGAGTGTTCCGGCACCTAGTACGAATGCTCCAATGAACAAAATCGAAGCTACTGGTAAAACTGCAACAACCGATGTATTGATTGAACGAACTAGAGTCTGGTTGATAGCCAAATTGACTCGTTCAGCAAAGGTTGCAGTCTCAGAATGTTCGATTTCCATAGTGTTTTCTCGAATCTTGTCGAATACCACAACTGTGTCATAAAGGGAATAACCCAAAATTGTTAGGAAACCGATCACGGCCGCTGGAGTTACCTCGAAGCCAAAAGCCCCGTAGATACCAGCGGTAATTACTAAGTCATGAATCAACGATGAAATTGCGGCGATGCTCATCTTCAGCGTTCTGAAGTAAAGCGCCATTAGAACCGCTGCCAGGGCGATAAAGGTTAGTAAACCGGAGACTGCCTTTGAAGTGATATCCGCTCCCCAGTTAGGCCCGATAAATGAGCTAGCTACCGAACTGTCTTTTACTTTATAAGCCTTGGCTAAACCAATTCGAACTTTTTCCGAAGTTGAATCAGCTAGTTGTTCGGTCTGGACGCGAACGGTATTGGCACCAACGTCGGTAACGTTTACCTGGCCATTCTTGCCAGAGATACTGTGAACCACAGAGATAGCTAAGTTATCATCTTTAACTTTGCTATCCGTGATGCGATACTCTGATCCACCTTTGAATTCGATACCAAAGTTGAACCCGCCTGTTCGCATAGGAAGAACTATTGCAAGTCCGAGCATTACCGCTGCGATTATGTAAAAGATGTTCCTACGACCAACAAAGTTGACGGATTTTTCACCACTGTATAGTTCATTACCAAGTTCGCTGAAACGTGACATTAGTTGTCCTCGCCTTCCGCAGTATTCGCGTTATCTTTAGCTGCAGCCTTACGCTCGGCGATTGTTTGGCGTCGCTGAGCTTCCTTTGAAGATTTGGCAATTTTGCCACTGGAAACCTGTTCACTAACGCGGAATTGGCCTCGCCCGATATAGCCAAACGTTGCAGCTTCTCTAATCTCAAGACCACTGAATTTACCGCCGCTTGAGAAATACTTGGTTTGAGCCATAAGTTGGAAAACCGGATGAGTGAACAGCCAAACCACTGCCAAGTCAATAAGTGTGGTTAAGCCCAAAGTGAAGGCGAAACCCTTCACGTTTCCAACGGTAAGGGCAAAAAGCGTTCCTGCCGCTAGCAAACTAACTCCATCGGAAACAAGAATTGTGCGCTTGGCACGATTCCAACCAGCTTCGACGGCTACTTGCAGGGTTTTACCCTCGCGTAGTTCATCTCGAACACGCTCGAAGTAAACGATGAAAGAGTCGGCAGTAATACCGATAGAAACGATCAAACCGGCTATACCGGAAAGCGACAATCGGTAATCCATCCGCCAAGTTAGCAACGCAATCGCCAAGTATGTGATTAGTGCGGCTATGGTTAGTGATCCCAGTGTCAAAACAGATAAGGCACGATACTGGAAAATTGAGTAACCAACAACCAAGATCAGTCCGATAAGACCAGCTAGTAACCCAGCTTGAAGCTGAGCAGTTCCCAAGGTAGCGGAAATGTTTTCTTGAGACTGGACAGCAAATGAGATAGGCAGTGAACCATACTTCAACTGGTTGGCTAAAGTCACAGAGTTAGCGCTATCAAAGTTACCTGTAATCTGAGCAGTTCCTCCAGTGATTACTGCTCTGGTTGCCGGAGCTGTAATGACATAGCCATCGATGGTAACTGCAAATCTGTTTCTGGGGTCTGTCAGTGAGAATAAGCGCTGGGTTATCTGTCCGAATTTATCGCCGCCGGACTGGGTGAATTTAAGGTTGACCGCCCATTCGTTGGTTACAGAACCATTTTGGCCGGTTAGTGGTCCAGCGTCTGCACCGGACAAATCTGCACCACTAAGTTCAACGGGGCCAAGAATGTACTTCTCTGACCCGCCTCTGTTGCAGGTAACTAACGGCTTGTTCGCGGGATCGACTTGGCCGGGTTTACGGAAAGCTTTGGAACAATCCAAATCTTCATATGCTTTTTGAACTGCAGACGAAACATAATTCAGGTCCGAAGCATTAGTCGGCTTACTACTCGAGGTTTTTATTGGTTTTGATCCATCTTTACCAATTACAGTTTTGGCACCTGCTGAAGCCACCAGTACAGATCGAAACTCTAATTTTGCAGATGATTTGATCAATGTCAAAGTGTTCTTGTCAGGGTTACCTGGAATAGAAACAACGATGTTGTCTCCAGAAGTGTTAATTTGCGACTCGCTAACACCGGTGGAGTCAACTCTCTGACGGATAACTCCAACCGCTTGATTGAGTTGCTCCGCAGAAACTGTTTTACCTTTTTCTACAATTGGAGTCAGGATTATTTGAGTTCCACCGGACAGATCAAGGGCTAGATTCGGGACGAAGGTAGCCTTTTTCTCACCAGATAACATACTTGCACCGATAATTGCGGGGAAGGCAAGCACTACCACCACTAGCCAGAGTAAATATCTCCTAGCCGACGCCGTAATTCCGTTCTTAGCTGCCATTTTAAAGACCTATCTTATTTCTACTTAGCAGTTTTCTTCGCTGTTGTGCTTTTACCGGTTGCCTTAGCGGCGGGTTTTGCCGTCGGTTTTTTGGCTGTCACTTGTGAAGTGTCTAATTCCGGTTCAATAACCTGTCTAACTGCAGCTCTGACAAACTCAATCTTTGTTCCAGGAGTAGTCTCAACAACAACGGATGAGTCACTAACGGCTACGATTTTGCCCTTGATTCCGCCAAGCATAATCACGTTGGCTCCGATAACAACCGAACTTTCTAGCTGCGCAATTTGAGCCTTGCGCTTACGTCCATTGAGAAATACAAAAACGCCGAACACGGCGACTAATCCCAGAAGCAAAATACTATCCATTTAGGCAAGTCCATTCAAAAATAGGGCAACTACCCGATTATAGCCTTAGTCTTCGAATAATCCTTGGTCTAGTGAAGGCCCACTCAACCCAAGGTGCTTATGGGCGGCCGCTGTGGCAACCCGGCCTCGAGCCGTCCTTGCCAGTAAACCAGCGCGAAGCAGGTAAGGCTCAACGACTGCTTCTATGGTGTCCTGTTCTTCACCTATGGCTACGGCAAGTGTGCTCAAGCCCACCGGTTTACCCTCGAACTTGGTTATCAATGTAGTCAGCACTAACCGGTCTAGCCGATCGAGACCTAAATCGTCCACCTCGTAAAGATCTAGGGCTTTTTCAACCTCAGAAAGAGAAATAGAACCATTTGAGTGCACTAACGCGTAATCCCTAACTCTGCGGAGCAATCGATTGGCAATTCTTGGGGTTCCTCTAGACCTGCTAGCGATCAAGTGAAGCGAATCGTCGTTGACCGTAACGGACATCAACTTGGATGCTCTTGTAACGACTTGCAACAGCTCTTGATCAGAATAAAAATCTAGATTCGCTGTGAAACCGAATCGGTCACGCAGCGGGTTTGGTAACAGACCGCTTCTAGTTGTTGCACCGACTAAAGTAAATGGCTCGATATCCAGGGAGATGCTTGTAGCACCCGAACCCTTCCCAACCATTACGTCAACTCGGAAATCCTCCATGGCCAAATAAAGCAATTCTTCAGCATTGCGTGACATTCGGTGAATCTCGTCAATGAATAAGACCTCACCTCTAGAGATAGAGGATAAAATTGCGGCTAAATCTCCAGCGTGTTGGATTGCTGGACCGCTGGTCATACGCAGTGAATTTTTTGATTCATGGGCGATAATCATTGCCAACGTGGTTTTACCAAGTCCCGGTGGGCCGGCTAAAAGAATGTGATCGGGGGTTCGTTCCTGGATTTGAGCGGCACTGATAAGTAATTTGATTTGCTCGCGTACTTTTTCTTGACCGACAAACTCCTCCAAGCTTTGAGGTCGAATCGCCGATTCAAAAGCAAGATCGGATGGATTTGAGCTGGAGTCTAATAATTCATCTGACATTATCGTGAGCCTTTTGTTGCTGCGAGCTCTGAAAGGGCAAGTTTTAGCAACTCAGATTCACTCGCTTCTGGCAGTTGCTGAAGAGCAGAATCCAACGCCACACGAGCAACTCTCTCCAAATAGCCAAGATTTTGTAGCGCCTGCAAAACCGAGTTGCTAGTGCTCTGTAACGTCGAAGTAGAGATAGATAATTTGCCTGTCAGCGACAGAATGATTAGCTTTGCTGTCTTTGGACCGACACCTGAGACCGATTTGAACACCGAATCATCAGCAGTGGCAACCGCGCTTGTAATCCCATCGATTCCAAGCTGGTTCACTATCGCCAGAGCAGACTTTGGGCCAACACCATTGACGGTCCCTAGGAGGTTGAAAAGTTCCAATTCTTCTATGTCTGTAAAGCCATAGAGAGAAACAGAGTCTTCACGAAAAATCTGGGCTGTATGCAAGAGCACATCGTTTTGCAGCTGTAATTCGGAGAATGTTTTGGCACCAATAAAAACTCTGTAGCCAACTCCAAAGACTTCAATGGTGGCGTCCGTTGGGCTAACCCGAACTACTTGACCACGGATATAAGAAATCACAGGTCAAGGATAACTTCTACCTCTGCTTTTGCTTGGATGCGGCCTCAGCGTCTCGCCACTTGCGTTGTGAGGCAGTTTCGGTCACCTGTTGGGATCCTGAACCTCGCCAAGCGGCAGTGATAGCAATAGCTAGAGCGTCGGCGGCATCTGCTGGCTTGGGTATTTCTTTAAGGTGCAAGATTTTGGTGACCATTGTGGTTACTTGATCTTTAGAAGCCCTGCCTGAGCCTGTTACAGCAGCTTTGACTTCTGTCGGTGTGTAAAAAGTGACCGGTATCCCCTTCTTTTTACAAAGATAGACAATCACTCCGCTGATTTGAGCAACACTCATAACCGAATGAAGATTTTGTTGGGAAAAGACTCTTTCGATTGCCACCGAATCGGGCTTTACTTCAGCTAGCAGTTTAGATATCGCTGTACCGATTTTTTCAATGCGAAGGCTTAGCTCATCCTTTGAAGACGATTCAAAAACCCCAACACGCTGGAAAGCTACCTGACGTGAACTAGATTTCACTATGACTCCATAGCCACAGCGAGTGAGCCCTGGATCAATTCCCAGAACTATGTCAGGCATTATTCTGCCTCTAGGGCCTGAGCAACTTCAGCAGAGATGTCGAAGTTGGAGTAAACATTTTGTACCTCGTCGGAATCCTCTAAGGCGTCGATAAGTGAGATAACTTTTTTAGCTGTTTCAAGGTCGACTTGAACTGGCATTGATGAAACAAACTCAACATCAGCGCTTTCATAATCGATGCTAGCGTTCTGCAAAGAAGTTCTAACCGCGACCATGTTACTTGGGTCGGTGGTGATGATGAATTGTTCGCCGCGATCTTGTATGTCATCTATTCCTGTCTCTAAGACTGCATCCAAAATAGCATCTTCGGTTGTAGCACTGTTTTTTTCAACAATGATTACTCCCTTGCGGCTGAATTGATAGGAGACCGAACCGGGGTCAGCCATAGTGCCTCCATTGCGGGTCACAGCAAGTCTTACATCTGCAGCGGCACGATTCTTATTGTCGGTTAGACATTCGATCAGTAACGCTACCCCGTTAGGACCATAACCTTCATACATGATGGTTTGATAGTCGACTCCTCCACCATCTAGACCAGCCCCACGCTTAATTGCCCGTTCGATGTTGTCATTCGGTAGTGATGACTTTCTACCTTTTTGGATAGCGTCATAAAGAGTGGGGTTACCATCGATGTCAGCTCCACCGATGCGGGCGGCAACCTCAATGTTTTTAATCAACTTGGCGAATAATTTTGCTCGTCTACCGTCGATAACAGCTTTCTTGTGTTTGGTAGTTGCCCATTTGGAATGGCCAGACATGATGCTCCTCAGTAACAGTTACCTTGTCAGTTTAGTTTGACTTCGGATCAATCGCAGTTTTACACATTTCAACGAAGTATTCATGAACTCGGGTTTCGCCAATGATTTCAGGATGAAAGCTGGTACCCAGTAGGTTTCCGCTTCGTATGGCTACGATTTTCCCATCGGTTAGTTTCGAGAGCACGCTGACATTGCTTCCAACTTCGATGACCACTGGAGCTCTTATGAACGCGGCACTAACTGCATCCAAGTCTGCAAACTTCAAGGTCGTTTCAAAGGAGTCCAATTGCGTGCCAAATGCATTGCGCTGAACAGTTGCATTCAAGCCACCGAAGGTCTTTTGGGTTTTGGTAGCTCCAACTAATCGGTCGGATAACAGAATGAGTCCTGCACAGGTTCCAAAGACTGGCAATCCCGATTGAATAGCATTCTTGATTGGCTCATAGAGACCAAAGATATGACTTAGTTTGTCGATGACAGTGCTTTCTCCGCCAGGAATAATAAGTCCAGAAATTTCTTGAAGCTGTGATGGTTTGCGAACTTCAATCGCATCAACATTAATTTGCCCGAGAACCGATAAATGCTCTCTAACGTCGCCTTGCAGCGCTAAGACTCCGACAGGACGCAATTACTACCAGCCGCGTTCAGCCAAACGGTGGGGTGCTGGAAGATCGTTGACATTAATTCCCACCATTGCTTCGCCTAAACCACGGCTGACTTCAGCCAGAACATCGGGATCGTTGAAACTTGTCGTGGCTTTGACAATCGCGGCGGCGCGAGCAGCTGGATTACCTGATTTGAAAATACCTGAACCGACAAAAACACCGTCGGCACCTAATTGCATCATCAGCGCTGCATCCGCGGGAGTTGCAACTCCACCTGCAGTGAACAGAACAACCGGAAGCTTTCCGGTGTGAGCTACTTCTTTAACAAGCTCATATGGGGCTTGCAATTCTTTGGCTGAAACGTAAAGTTCGTCTTCAGATTTTGCTGACAAGGCTCGAATCTCGCCAAGTATTGTTCTGATGTGTTTGGTTGCTTCGCTAACATCTCCGGTGCCAGCTTCTCCCTTGGAGCGAATCATGGCAGCACCTTCGGTAATTCGACGAAGCGCTTCACCGAGATTGGTTGCTCCACAAACAAAAGGAACTTCGAACTTCCATTTGTCGATGTGGTTTAGGTAATCAGCTGGCGATAAGACTTCTGACTCATCGATGTAATCGACTTTCAATGACTGTAAAATTTGGGCTTCAACGAAGTGTCCGATTCTTGCTTTGGCCATAACTGGAATTGATACAGCGCTAATAATGCCATCGATTAAATCAGGATCGCTCATGCGGGCAACGCCACCTTGTGCTCTGATGTCTGCTGGCACGCGCTCAAGCGCCATTACCGCTACCGCACCTGCATCTTCGGCGATTTTGGCTTGGTCAGCTGTAACCACATCCATGATTACTCCGCCTTTAAGCATTTCTGCCAACCCACGCTTAACTAGCGGGGTCCCTGAATTCATTGGTTGAGTCATGGCACCATTCTAACCCAAGGGACTCGATCCAAATTAGGCGTTCCAGGCCTTTGCTAGTTCTGCTCTTACCTCACCGAGCAATCTAGGCAAGGCCTTAGTTTCTGCGATGATTGGGAAGAAATTGGCATCATTTCTCCACCTAGGAACGACATGCTGATGCAGATGCGCGGCAATTCCAGCTCCAGCAACCTCTCCTTGGTTCATTCCGATGTTGAACCCGTGCGCGCCGCCAGTGCTCTTCAACACCTTCATAGCTTTGGCGGTAAGTAATCCATACTCTAGGATTTCTAATTCGGTAGCGTCGTTGTAATGAGCGAAATGGCGATAAGGGACAACGAGCAAATGCCCTGAATTGTATGGATATAGATTCAGCAAAACGAAACACTCTTTGCCACGATGAATTATTAGCGCTTCTTCGTCACTAAGAGTAGGTGCAATGCAGAACGGGCACTGTTCGTCGGAGGGCTGGGTTCCTGTCTTGATGTAGACAAGGCGATGAGGGGTCCAAAGTCGTTCGAACTTGTCCGAAGCTCCTTGTAACTTCGTTCCATCCTCCAAAGGTACTTCCGACATTAGACCTGAATTCGGTTTGCAATGTCGTTAACAATTCTGGCTAGAGCGTCAGCTTTGCTAACTCCATTGATTTGAGAACCATCGCGGAATCTGAAAGAAACTGCGTCGTTGGCAACATCCTCTGCTCCGGCGATGATTTGGTAGGGAACCTTAGCTAGGGTGTGGTTTCTAATCTTTTTCTGCATACGCTCAGCACTGTCGTCAATTTGGATTCGCACTCCGTTCTTGCGAAGCTCCGTGGCAAACTCGTGGAGATAGTCAGAGAACTCATCGGCGATTGGGATTCCGACAACTTGGANNACACCGAAGAATCTTTCAATGGAGCCGAACAAGGCACGATGAATCATCACTGGACGTTGTTTGCTTCCATCGGCAGCTGTATATTCCAGATCAAATAGTTCAGGCAAGTTGAAGTCCAACTGAATAGTAGACATCTGCCACGTTCTGCCGATTGCATCCTTAGCTTGAACTGAAATCTTTGGGCCATAGAAAGCAGCCCCACCTGGGTCAGGCACGAGTTCCAATCCAGATTGAAATGCAACTCGTTCCAGTGTTGCAGTCGCCTCTTTCCAGATTTCCTCCGAACCCACAAACTTTGGGTTGCCTTCCTCTCTGGTAGAAAGTTCTAGGTAGAAATCTGTTAGCCCATAGTCCCTCAAGAGATCCAACACGAAGGTTAGAACGTTTGTTAGTTCCACCTCAATGCTTTCTCGAGCTATGTAAAGGTGGGCGTCGTCTTGGGTGAAGCCGCGAGCACGGGTGATACCGTGCAACACTCCTGATTTTTCATATCTGTAAACAGTTCCAAACTCGAACATTCGTAGTGGTAAATCGCGATAAGAGCGGGGTTGAGCTCGGTAAATCAGGCAGTGGAAAGGGCAGTTCATTGGCTTAAGGTAATAGTCCTGACCCTTTTTCTTTACGTTACCTTTTTCGTCAACTTCTTCATCCAATTGAATTGGCGGAAACATACCCTCGGCATACCATTGCAGGTGTCTCGAGGTTTCAAACAAGTTTGCCTTAGTGATGTGAGGGCTATAAACGAATTCATAACCACTTTCCTCATGGCGTTTCCTTGAATAATCCTCCATAACTTTGCGAATAATTCCGCCTCTTGGATGGAACAGCGCTAGACCGCTTCCAATTTCCTCAGGGAAAGAAAACAAATCAAGTTCAGCACCAAGACGACGGTGATCTCGCTTAGCCGCTTCTTCAAGTTGCTCTTGATGCGCGCGGAGCTCCTCCTTGGTAGGCCAAGCCGTGCCGTAAATTCTTTGCAGCTGCTTGTTGTTCTCGTCTCCTCGCCAGTATGCTGCTGCGACTCTGGTAAGGGAAAAGCCGTTACCAATCATCCTGGTATTAGGTAAATGCGGTCCGCGACACAAATCTGACCAAACGACTTTGGATTCTTTGGTGTCGAGATTGTCGTAGATTGTCAATTCACCTGAGCCAACCTCTGCCGAACCCTCCCCAATGTCAGCTCCGCCACTTTTTAAATCAATTAGTTCAAGTTTGTAAGGCTCCGTCGAAAGTTCTTTAGCAGCTAGGGCCTCGGATGTCACTCTTCGGACGAAACGTTGACCGGATCTGATGATGCGGTCCATTTCTTTCTCTAACGCCTTAAGGTCTTCAGGGGTAAAAGGTGTGTGAACATCAAAGTCGTAGTAAAAGCCATCTTTTATAGGGGGCCCTATACCTAGTTTGGCTTCGGGGTTAATTGCTTGAACAGCTTGGGCTAGGACGTGTGCTGTGCTGTGCCTTAGGATGTCGAGGCCTTCGGGACTACTTATGGTGATCGCATTAACATCGTCACCAGGATCAACTTGGTGCGCCAAGTCCCTCAAAACGCCATTCACCTTCATTGCTACGACGTTCTTGTCCTTGAATAGCGTAAATCCTGTGGTCTCGGCTAGGTACTCACGCATTTCACCGTCTACGGTTATTGACGAAGCGTTCAATGTGTCTCCAAAGTAATTTAGTTAATTCTATTCCAACACGGTTAGGTAAGCCTTGCTAGTAAAAAGCTTGGTTTTGGTGTTTTCTGGATGACATGACCAAACCAAGCTATAAAGAACAGCCATTGAGCGGTAACTCAAACGAATTCCAAAGAAACCTCATGGCCTCAAAGTTGAACTGGCTCAGGGCTGGCGTTTTAGGGGCAAACGACGGAGTGATGTCTGTTTCGGGAGTGGTTCTAGGTGTTGCTGCATCAACAAATGTAGAGAGCACCGCAATTCTCGTGGCAGGTGTGGCAGCCGTGGTTGCAGGTTCCATTTCCATGGCCGGTGGTGAATACACCTCTGTTAGCGCGCAACGCGATAGCGAAAAAGCCGCTCTGGAGATTGAACGAACCGAACTCGCAAACGATCCAGAAGGTGAATTGCGAGAGTTAGCCTGGTTTTACGAGCAAAAGGGAGTCTCACCAAAAGTAGCGCTGCTAGTAGCAGAAGAACTAACTTCCCATGATGCATTAGCTGCACATGCCGAAGCAGAACTTGGCATTGACCCAAATCACCATGTCAGTCCCATCCAAGCAGCACTCTCGTCTCTCGTTGCTTTCGCAGCAGGCGGACTATTACCGTTGCTCGCTGTAATTGGTCCTTGGGAACACTATAGAGTTCAGGCAACCGTTGGCTCGGTAGTGCTAGCTCTGGTTCTCACCGGTTTCGTCGGCGCCAAAATCGGTGGTGCCAAACCAGCTCGAGGAATTGTGCGAAACGTTTTTGTAAGTTCGCTTACGATGGGCGTCACTTACTTGATCGGACTTTTAGTCGGGACTCACCTGATTTAGCGGACAACCTTTGCTGTCTTGACCGACTTTTTTACAAGCTTCGGCAACCCAGTTTTTATACCAGTAGTCCACACACTTATTTGTTTTCCAACGTCGGCAGCGGTTAACTTGTAGCTGTAACTGGTTGCTCCCTTGATCGCAGTAGCTCCTCGATACCATTGTGCAGAAACTTTCACACCACTTTCCCAACGACCAGCTGTCAACCGCAAAATAGAGCCCACCCTATTCGTGCCTGAAATTATTGGAACCGATGAGATAAGTATTCGAAGTTGGCTGGAGATCGGTCCAACTGCGAGAGAATGATATGCGTTTGACGAAGTGCCCCACTTATGCAACACCACTTCAACTTTGAAGAACCTTTGGTTATCTGTAGTAGTTAGGTTCAGGATGTTAGATTGCTGGTTTGAAATCTTGCTGAAAAGACCATCAACCGTGGCGCTTCTATACCAAGAGTATTCAACTGTCGTTCCGAAGTCTTTGCCAAAGTCTGATACGGCGATGGTTTCACCGACGTTTTTCTTTCCAGCTATGGCCAGACTCGGAGCTGCATAAGCGCTTGGGAAACCAAAACTTGATGCCAATTGACCTGCTGAGTTTGAACCCCAACAGTAAAGCTGTCCTGCGGTCCCCAAAGCACATACATGATCTGTTCCGACAGAGACCTTGGAAGCTTGCAGACCTTGAATTCCCACCAAAGTAGCGGACTTCAGGCCAGGCCGTCCAAGCTTGTTGGAATTGTTAGCCCCTAGACAAACAATTCCTCCACCAGAATTTCGAACGAAGCAGACAGTTTTAAAACCAGCACTTATATCAGAAAAAGAGCCAGCTATGCTGCCTGGGGCTTGACTCTCGCTATTGTCTCCGATGCATTGAGCAGTGTCGTCAGTAAGTATCCAGCAGGTGTTCCCCGCTGAAGCTGAAATCTTTTTTGCGTTGTTGACTGACTTAAGAATTGTAGGAGCGGTCTTGAGGGTAATTTCCGAAGTTATTTGACGTTTTGAGTTGTCTCCCCAACAGACCACTTCTTTGCTAGCAAGCAAAGCGCAACTGTGATAGTCCCCGAGGGTTACATCGATAGCTGTGCCGATTCCCCCAACTGCCACAGCTGTCTTACTATCGCTCCCAGTGAAGCCCAATTGATCTTTAGAGTTATCTCCCCAACAAAAAACTAAACCACCTTGGGTGGAAGCACAGAAGTGCCGGAAACCCGACGCAATGTGGGTTACCGTTTCCCCCGATAAACCTATGACAGCGGTAGGAACTTCAGAAGATCTATTTGAATTATCCCCAAGCTGGCCAGCGCTATTACTGCCCCAACAATAGACTTTGCCGTCGTTACTAACTGCGCAAGCGCTAACATTACCCACGGTTACAGCTTGGAATTTCATTCCCTGCGACAAAGTTGGAATCAAAGCTCCCCAACAATTTAGGTTTGAATTGCTGTCGATCACACATGTGGTATTCGAG
This sequence comes from Micrococcales bacterium UBA2465, assembly GCA_002342255.1. GTDB lineage: Bacteria > Actinomycetota > Actinomycetes > Actinomycetales > Microbacteriaceae > Rhodoluna. The sequence goes on along the minus strand of DDPP01000081.1, from coordinate 3,620 downwards.
CCTGCAGAAATTGAAGTGACTGGTGGTCTGCTCGGCACCGAAAGCGGCGAGATAGAGGAAGTTAAAATTCCAGATTGCCCCTTGCTATTATCTCCAACGCATTTGATGTTCGCATCAGTTAGCAGAGCACAGGAGTAATTCGATCCTGAAGTGATAGCAACAGCGGAACCAAATGAAACCGGGACCCTAGTTGTTTGATCTACGGTACCAGTAGCGATTTGACTCGACGAGTTATCTCCCCAGCAGAAGGATGTTGAGATGGTAAGCGCGCAGGCAAACTGTGCTCCAGTAGAAATTGACACTGCGTCCGAAATGCCCAAGGCACTCACTGAAGAACCTACCGGTTGAGTATTGGCTTGGGCCAACTGACCCTGACTGTTATCTCCCCAGCACTTAACAGTTCCTGAAACCAAGGCGCAGGCAAAATTATCGCCAACCGAAACTTGGCTTGCTCCTAGAGTTTGCAGGACTTGAACTGGATCGTCACTCTGTGTCAAGCTGCCAAAACACCAAACCGATGATGTGATGAAGCAGACTGAATTCTTGCCAACTGAAACCGATTTGACTCCAACTACACCGGTTATTTGGGTCGGGGTATGTTGCACCTTAGGGACCGCAAAATTCGCAAACTCGCCCCAGCAAAATAATTGATTCTGTTCGGTAACAGCGCATGTGTATTCAGATCCGACGGAAATGTCGATCAGTTTGGAATTTAGATCCACTCTTCTTGCAGTTGAGCCCTGGGTGGAATTGCCAAGTTGACCCTTGCTGTTATCCCCCCAGCAGACGCCCAATTGTGTTGAATCTATAGCGCACGCACTTGTAGACCCAACCGAAACTGACAGCGCTGAAGAAACTCCGGAGTAAATGGGTTCGCTTTGCGATGTTGTTGTGCCGTCACCTAATTGCCCAAAAGTGTTATCGCCAACACAGTAAACATTATTCCCGGCTCTCAGGGCACAGGTAGTGGCTCCGCCAGCATCTTTTGGTGCGACGCGAAGTTCAGTGTTGGCTGGAGCGGCAGTGACTAAAGTAACTCCACTTAAAGCCAGAGCGAAACTAGCTGCGAACACCGAAAGAATTTTGCTGGAGAACATGAATTCAGACTAACAAGTTTTACTTGTAAAACCAGTGGACGATACTGGGATCGAACCAGTGACCCCTTCCATGTCAAGGAAGTGCGCTACCGCTGCGCCAATCGTCCGGGGTGAAACTTGGAGGTGGAGACGGGATTTGAACC
>DDPP01000081.1:2057-2313 GCA_002342255.1 Micrococcales bacterium UBA2465 | reverse complement strand
GAGCCACATCCGCATGTCCCCTAGGGACAAGTAGACTCTAATCCATTTTCGGCTATTTCGTCAAAGGCTGGCCTGCGACCTAAGCTAAGAGCCTATAAATCAAGGCTATTCATAGCATGCAGCCTGGATCGACAACGTAGGTATTTCTTCTGGTATGCCCCTGCAACATGGTCTTCTCTAAAAAGGTCAGCCGGGCTCTCTCCAGTGAACCCGAAGGCGATTCCACGCTCATAGCAGCGGTCAATGAAACTTACCA
>DDPP01000081.1:374-2049 GCA_002342255.1 Micrococcales bacterium UBA2465 | reverse complement strand
AATTGGTCTTGTATTTCATAAATATCTAGAACCACCAGGGAATCGAATTGCTCTGCAACCTTCGCGTAACGCGATTGGTGAATTGAACCTAAAAAAGTTAGCAATTCCTTGAGCGATGTTTTTACTAAGCGCTTGCTTGAAACCAATTTTTCAAGCTCGGAACTTACCGATTCGAACTGATAATTAGAGCTTCGGTGACGGTAATCCTCGCCGTCGATTCGCACCATCTCGAACTTATCGGCGACAGACTGAATCTCCCGCTGGAAACTGTCTGAAGCAAATCGGCCTTCTCCCAGTGCGTTTGGCGGGGTATTAGATGTAGCAGCGAAGCTAATCCCTTTTGCAGATAATTCTTTTAGCAATCTCGACATCATCATGGTGTCGCCTGGGTCGTCTAACTCGAATTCGTCAATACAGATGAGTCGAAACTTGGAAAGTTGATCTAGTGCGGACTGGAAACCGAGGTAGCCGATCAGGCTGGTGAAGGCTAAGAACGGACCAAAAACTTTAGAGACTTGAGTTGCATGATAAGTAGAGGCCAGCAAGTGTGTTTTTCCTACACCAAAACCGCCATCTAGGTAGAGACCCTGACTTAAATTTAAGCGCTTGGATACCGCTTTAGAAAAATCTAAAGCTCTCTTTTGTGCAAAAAGCTGAGTCTCAAAGTTGGGATCAGGAATGTAACTTTCAAAAGAGACCTTTGAAAACTCTTGTGGCGGCACCAATTCACTTATCAACTCAGGGATTGAGATCCTTGAATCNNAGATCCTCGAGTTTCAGTGTCATAAAAGGCCAATCATTTTTTTAGTTTCTCTGCGAGAATAAAGCTACTGCCCATATTCTAAACGCCGAGGAGACTAATGACTTACGCAATCGAATCTAACCCCAAATTTGATACCTACGCCCACCCCGAAGCTCTAGTTAGCACCTCTTGGGTGGAAGAAAATTTGAATCAAACTGGTTTGGTGATTGTTGAATGCGATGAAGACATTTTGCTTTTTGAAACAGGTCACATACCTGGAGCTGTAAAACTTGATTGGCATACCGAACTTAACCACCCAGTTTTGCGAGACTACTTGTCTGGGGAAGACATGGCGAATTTACTCTCCAGCAAAGGAATAAGCAGGGAAGACACAATAGTCATCTATGGCGATAAGAGTAATTGGTGGGCAACTTACGCCTTTTGGGTTCTCAAACTTTTTGGCCACCAGGATGTCCGAATTATGGATGGCGGAAGGGCAAAGTGGGTCGCCGAAGGTAGAGCACTTACCACAGATAACACTCAACGTGAAATAACCAGCTACCCCACAGTTGAAAGAAACGATCACGAAATTAGGGCTTTCAAAGAGGATGTAAAGAAACACTTCGGCAAGCCACTAATCGATGTTAGAAGTCCGCAAGAATACTCGGGAGAACGGACCCATATGCCCGACTACCCAGATGAGGGAGCCCTTCGAGGCGGACATATCCCAACTGCGGCCTCAGTCCCTTGGAGCAAAGCTGTTAATGAAGATCAAACTTTTAGAACAAGAGCTGAACTAGAAGGAATCTATTTACAAGACGCAGGAATTGGAGAGCAGTCAGATGTCATCGCTTACTGCCGAATCGGTGAGCGATCTTCACACACCTGGTTTGTATTGAAATACCTTTTGGGAATACCTAAGGTTCGTAACTA
>DDPP01000081.1:0-240 GCA_002342255.1 Micrococcales bacterium UBA2465 | reverse complement strand
TATTCTGCTCGACTTCAGGGAAGTTCCTGAATCTTCAAGACTCGAGCTCTTGCTCGAATATTCAAATTCACTTCCTGATTTGCCAGAAAAGTATTCCAGCCACCCAGAACTTCTAGAGAGAGTTGAAGAGTGCCAATCGCCGGTGTTCTTGTTCGTTGAGGTGTCCTCAGAGAACAGAGTGCAGGTCTTCCTAACAGCCCCTCAGGAGGCTCCAACTACTCGTGGTTTCGCCGCAATACT
>DDPP01000073.1 GCA_002342255.1 Micrococcales bacterium UBA2465 | reverse complement strand
TTGACTGAAACCCAAACTGCTTCCGAATCTTCTGGAATCATTTCTCTAGGCATACCTGGACCTAGTTTTAGAACAGTGGGTTTGGTTCTTGCAGTCTCTAAAACAAAATCAAAACTTGGCGAAAAATCAGCTGGATCGTATTTTCTGGAGTGGTTATCTCTTCTGGCTGGATCTAAAAACAATCCGTCAAATTCAGACAAATCTAGCCCAGTAATGTCAGCCTGTTTCACATTCACATTGTCAAAAGCAGCAAGATTGTATGAAGCTACTGCTGCGGTCAGCTCATCAAGTTCAAATGCGGTTACCTTGATATCTAAACTGGCCATAGCCATTGACTCAGTGCCAATCCCACAACCTAAGTCGGCAACATGTTTTATTCCAGCAGCCCTAAATCTGCCAGCATGAATTCCAGCAACCTGCAATCGGGAGGCCTGTTCTAATCCAGCTTGGGTAAAAATCATGGTTTGGGCAAATTCCCCAAATTTCTCAGTGGCTTTTCTTCGAAGTTTGATTTGGGTTAATACATTGGCAATAAGGTCAGGATCATGGCCTGCTTTGCGAAGCCTACTGACCAGCTTTAGAGCATCGGTTTTGCTGTCCAGGGGACCCACTTCAGCAAGCAAAGCCTGACCGGCTGGGCTGATTAGGTTGATAAAGCCTTGGGAGTCCACCCATCAACGCTAACAGCCCCGAGTTAGCACTCAAGACTAGAGAGTGCTAATATGGCAGAGGTGTCTTTCGGCACCAATCAAACCCAAGACTAAAGAAGAGGTTCACGTGTCGGTTTCAATCAAGCCACTTGAAGATCGCATCGTTGTTCTGCCAGTAGAAGCAGAGCAGGTAACTGCCTCGGGTCTGGTAATCCCAGACACCGCTAAGGAGAAGCCTCAGGAGGCCGAAGTTATCGCAGTTGGTCCAGGCCGCGTCGATGACAACGGTAACCGTATTCCACTAGACATTGCTGTCGGTGACAGGGTCATTTTCTCCAAATATGGCGGCACTGAGCTAAAGATGGACGGCAAGGAGTATTTAGTGCTCTCAGCTAGAGACATCTTGGCTGTTGTGGTCAGGTAAATTACATTTCGATAAACCTANNCCCCGAGAATTCTCGGGGGTTATCTGGTTTTAAGTGGTCTAGCCTAATAACTAGTGTTCTAACTATTGAAATAGAGGCTCCACCGAATGGCTGTTGCTCCCCAACCCCAGACTGACAACTCTGATGACGTCGTTGCTGTTCCACTTAGGCACCCGTGGCGTTGGGTCTTTGGAATTATCGTCACGGTTCTGCTGGCAGCTTTTATCTGGGCATTAGTTTCGGCAGACAGTATTCAGCACGACATAGTTTTTCGCTTCCTTTTCGATTCAAGAATCTTGATTGGAATGCTGGTCACCCTGGGCATCACTGTGTTGTGTATGTTTATCGCAACGGTTTTAGCAACACTTTTGGCAATTATGAAGCTAAGCCCCAACCCGCTACTTCGTTGGATCTCAACTGGCTTCATTGAATTCTTTAGAGGGACCCCATTACTTTTGCAGATTGTCTTCTGGGGATATCTAGGAATCATCTTTCCAAATATTGTTTTAGGTATTCCTTATACTGATGTAATCTTTCAAAGTTGGCCAACCAGCCAGGTTATCCCAGCACTATTAGCCGGTGTAATTGCCCTGTCACTAAACGAAGCCGCATACTCGGCAGAAATCGTAAGAGCTGGAATTTTGGCTGTTGATTCGGGTCAGGTTGAAGCCGCTAAGTCTCTCGGGATGTCCGGTGGCTATACGATGCGCAGAATTATCTTGCCCCAGGCTATGCGGGTAATCATTCCACCACTGGGCAATGAATTCATCGGTATGTTAAAGAACACCTCGTTGTTGCAGGTGATTGCAGTTACCGAGCTTTACACGGTGGCTTCAAAGATTTCTTCGGCTAACTTAGCCCAGATTGAATTGCTGGTGGTTAGTGGATTCTGGTATCTAGTTATGACCACGGTGTTGGGCTTCCCACAACGAGCACTAGAGCGTAAATACGGCAAAGGCTTTGTTGCTGCCGCTGGAGGAAAACTACTAAAGGTGAGCAGGCTCTAATGGCTGAGTTGATGGTTGATGCTAGAAGTGTCAGAAAAAGATATGGATCAAATGAGGTCCTAAAAGGAATCTCGCTAACCGTGACCCAGGGTGAAGTGCTCTGTATTATTGGGCCTTCTGGCTCTGGAAAGTCTACATTTCTAAGATGCTTGAACCACCTGGAATCGATCAACGGTGGTCGTATTTATGTGAACAGTGAACTCATGGGGTATCGAGAGGTTGGCTCTGTGCTGCATGAAATGAAGCCTTCCGAGATAGCCAGACAGCGCATGTCTATTGGTATGGTCTTCCAAAGATTCAACCTATTCCCTCATTTAACAGCTTTACAAAACATCATTGAAGCCCCTATCGGAGTTGCTGGAATGAACCAGGACGATGCCAGAAATCTGGGGTTAGATTTGCTAAAACAGGTAGGGCTTAGCGATAAGGCAGATCTTTATCCATTCATGCTTTCCGGTGGACAGCAACAGCGCGTTGCCATAGCTAGAGCATTAGCCATGAAACCAAAGTTGATGTTGTTTGATGAGCCAACTTCTGCTCTGGACCCAGAGTTGGTTGGCGATGTTTTAGATGTTATGAAGAGTTTGGCTAAAGCGGGTATGACCATGATTGTGGTTACTCACGAAATGGGCTTTGCTCGGGAAGTTGCTGACCAAGTAGTATTCATAGACAACGGGCAAATTGTTGAAATGGGAACACCTAAACAAGTTTTGGATAACCCTCAAGAGGAAAGAACTAAAGCGTTCCTCAATAAGGTGCTGTAACCAAAAACTAAACAAGTAGAGAGCGAGTAAAAAGTGGTATCAAAGAAACTAGGTTTCGTAGCCGTCATGGCAGCGAGCCTTTTAGTAATCACGGGTTGCGCCAGTTCAACTGTTAACAATGGCGTAGACCAATCTAAAGTTGACAAGGCGGCTCAGGCTCTCTTGCCAGCTCAGTATCTGGACAAGGGCATCAACGTTGCCAGCGACATTCCTTACGAGCCATTCGAGTATTTGGATGAATCAGGAAACCTAACCGGCTTCGATGTTGAGCTAGGCGCGTTGCTAAGCCAAAAGCTAGGTGCCAAGGTAACTTTCAATGATGCAGTCTTCGACACCATCATTCCTAACCTTGAGGCTGGAACCAATGACATCATCATCAGCTCAATGAGCGACACCGTCGAGCGTCAAGCCAAGGTTGACTTCGTTGACTACCAAATTGGTGGTTCACAGATGATCGTTACCAAGGGTAACCCTGAAGGCATCATGGGAGCTATGGATCTTTGTGGCAAGACCGTGATTGTTCAGAACGGAACCATTCAGATTGACCTAGTAGGAAACATGTCTAAGGACTGTAAAGCTGCCGGTAAGGGTGCAATCACCATTACTGAACTTCCTGACGCTCCAAGCATGGAGAATGCACTGCGTGCTAAGCAGGGTTCAGCGGTAATGATGGACTCTTTCGTAGCCCAGGGTGCTGCCGCTAAAGCCGGTAACGGTAAATACTTCGACGTAATCAACGACCCAGACGCCCCTAACGGCTATGACGCAGGATACGTAGGTGTTGCCATCTTGAAGAAGAACACCGAGCTACGCGATGCAATCCAGAAGGCTCTGCAGTCATTGATTGACGATGGCCAGTATGCAAGCTTGCTTGCCAAGTGGAACATGTCATCTAACGCTGTGCCATCAGCAAGCGTAAACGGCACTAAAAACTAATAACTCAAGTTATTGGGAGCGGGTCGGGTTTCCGGCCCGCTCTTACTTTAACCTGTTGAGAACTTTAGCGGGTTCGAGGTTTTCTATTTAGTCTTGCCGAATGAAACATCGGTTGAAAGTTTTATTGCTCGTGGTCCTAGCAATCGGAATGCTAGTCGGAAACAGCGTGGCTAAGCCCGTTGCACCAGGGCTTAAGCTCGGAGTTTTAGTTTCGGCATCAGGGCCCCTATGGTTTACCGCGGCTTTTGAGAAAAGTGCGATCCAACTAGCAGTTGCTGATGCCAGAGATAAAGACTTGGCTAACGTGACCGTAATTTACGATGATGCTGGAGACAGCGAAGTTGAGGCCAAATTGGCCATGCAGCGTTTGAAGGCTAAGAAAGTTGATGCAATAGTTGCACCGCTGGAAACAGATAGTGCAGCAAGAATTGCTAAATACAACGTTGAAAATCCAGTGCCAATAATTGCACCGAGTGCTTTAGCAGAAAATGTGTCTAGCCCTATTCAAAATAAAAACTGGTTTTTTCGACTAGCCTCAACTAGCACTCAGGATGGATCGGCACTAGCTGCATACATCAGTAAAACCAATCCTGATTTAGTGGTTATCGTCACGGACCCAGATGACTACTCGAAACAAGTGAGCAAAATGATTAATCTGGGGCTTACCTTCAGAGGATTTAGAGTGCAACAATACGGAATTTCAGATTACAAAAGAATTCGCCAAAGTCGACCGAGCGCTTTTGTTCTAGTCAGTTTAGAAAAATCAATTGATTTCTTTAACGAGATGTCTGATTGGGTAGATGATCAGCAGAGTGGCTATTTAGTTTCAGGTAACCTAGCCAACTATTCTGCATACCCTTGGGCAAAGGTTCTTTCTGGTTTCAAAGCCTTGCTGGCAAGCGAGAATATTTCTACCCAGTTCAAGAATCGGCTGATTGATCAAATGAATCGGCCAGCTCTTCTGAATTCCTCCAATAGCAATCTATTTGGGTTGGCTTATCGCAGCTACCAGTTAGTCAATCTGCTAGTCAGTTCGGCTCGTGAAACTAAGGATTTACGGAATACTCTGGCCTCGGCAAAGAATGAAAACGGGCCATATTTTGACTCGGCTGGATACTTTAGCCAGCAGGGCTATGCGCTCTTTCGCTACGGTAACGAAGGTATGTATAGCCAAGTTGGCTTCTTAGGGCCAAACTCCCCATAGCCGTAAGCCTCTGGAGAAGGTAGAATTGCCTAATCGCCTCCTTTTGACAGGGTAAATATGACTCAGAATGACCCATTTGGCTTCACCGGCCTTACCTACGACGATGTTTTACTGCTGCCTGGCCAGTCCGATGTTTTGCCATCTCAGGTAGTCACCAAGACCCAGGTCACCAAGCGTTTGAGTATTGGTATCCCACTGCTTTCTTCCGCGATGGACACCGTAACCGAAGCCCGCTTGGCTATCGCTATTGCTCGCCAAGGTGGTTTAGGGGTTTTGCATCGTAACTTGTCAATTGAACAGCAGGCTACCCAGGTGGATCTGGTGAAAAGATCCGAAGCTGGCATGATTACCCATCCACTGACCACCCACCCGCTAGCCACCTTGAAAGAGGTTGACGATATCTGCGGCAAATTCAGAGTCTCTGGTTTACCAGTTGTTGATGAAGATGGAACTTTGCTTGGAATTGTTACCAACCGTGACATGAGATTTGTCAACGAGGTTCAAAAGAGCATTACCTTGGTTAAAGATGTGATGACCCCAATGCCTTTGGTTACTGCTCCCGTTGGAGTTTCTCCAGAAACAGCAATTGCAATTTTTGCTCAGCACCGGATTGAGAAACTACCTCTGGTTGATTCTGCCAATAAACTTCGTGGACTTATCACAATCAAAGACTTTGATAAGAGCGAGAAGTATCCGCTATCGAGCAAGGACTCTTCTGGTCGATTGCTGGTAGCTGCCGCAATCGGTGTTGGGGATAATGGTTGGGAAAGAGCAATGGCTCTGGTCGATGCCGGTGTTGACATTTTAGTAGTCGATACCGCTCACGGGCATAACTCAGCAGTTATTGAAATGGTGAAGAAACTAAAAGCGGAACCGGTTGTAAAACATGTTGACATCATTGGTGGAAACGTCGCTACTCGTGAAGGAGCCCAAGCACTAGTTGATGCTGGAGTTGATGGTGTGAAGGTGGGTGTTGGCCCAGGTTCTATCTGCACCACTCGAGTTATCGCCGGTGTTGGTGTTCCACAAATCACCGCAGTCTATGAAGCTTCTTTGGCTTGTAAACCAGCTGGAGTTCCTTTAATTGCTGATGGTGGTTTGCAGTTCTCCGGAGATATCCCGAAGGCACTGGTTGCCGGTGCTAACGCGGTGATGATTGGTTCACTTCTAGCAGGTACCGATGAAGCACCAGGAGACATCACTTTTGTTGGTGGCAAGCAATACAAGACCTACCGGGGCATGGGATCTCTAGGTGCCATGCAATCACGAGGTGAAGCTAAGAGTTACTCTAAGGATCGTTACTTCCAGGACGACGTACTAAGAGAAGACAAGCTGGTCCCTGAGGGTATTGAAGGTAGGGTCCCTTACCGCGGCTCAGTTGGCACAGTTGCCCATCAACTAATTGGCGGGCTTCGTGCAGCTATGGGCTATGTTGGGGCTAATACAATTCCTGAACTTCAGGAGAAGGGCAAGTTCGTAAGAATAACCCCTGCTGGTTTGAAAGAGAGCCACCCACACGATATCCAAATGATCGTAGAAGCACCTAACTACAACAACCGCTAGGAGAGACAAGTTGAGCGAAATCGAGATAGGTCGCGGCAAGCGCGGTAACCGTAGTTGGGCTTTTGATGATGTTGCCGTAATTCCATCTAGAAGAACCAGAGACCCAAGAGACGTAAGCACTACCTGGAACATCGACGCATATTCATTTGAACTTCCAGTCTTAGCTGCACCTATGGACTCAGTTGTTTCGCCCGATACTGCTATCGCCATCGGTAAATTAGGTGGTCTAGGTGTATTAGATCTCGAAGGGCTTTGGACTAGATATGAAGACCCAACTGCTCAACTAGCCGAAATCGCAAATCTTTCTCCTGAAGAAGCTACCGCAGCTATGCAAAGAATCTATGCAGAACCTATCAAGCCGGAACTCATCAAAGAAAGACTTTCATATATTCGTAAAGCTGGGGTGACTGTTGCCGGTGCACTATCACCGCAAAACACTCAAAACTTCGCTAAGACAGTTATCTCGGCAGGTGTCGACTTATTCGTAATTCGTGGCACCACAGTTTCTGCCGAACACGTTTCAAAAACTAAAGAATCGCTCAATCTGAAAGAGTTTATTTACGAACTAGATGTTCCAGTAATCGTAGGAGGGGCAGCCACCTACACCGCAGCCTTGCACCTAATGCGCACCGGAGCTGCCGGGGTCTTGGTTGGTTTCGGTGGTGGCGCAGCTTCAACAACCAGAAAAGTTCTAGGCATTCACGCTCCAATGGCAACTGCAGTTGCAGATATTGCTGGAGCTAGAAGAGATTACATGGATGAATCTGGTGGTCGCTATGTGCATGTGATTGCCGATGGCGGTTTGGGCACCTCAGGGGATTTGGTCAAGGCTATTGCCTGTGGCGCTGATGCGGTAATGCTGGGTTCAGTTCTGGCTAGAGCCAATGAAGCACCTGGGTCTGGTTGGCACTGGGGTCCAGAGAGCTATAACCCAGAGCTTCCCAGAGGTGAGCGAGTGAAGGTCGGCAGTGTTGGCTCCCTTGAGCAGATTCTGCAAGGACCTTCAACATCTGCTGATGGCAGCACCAACCTGATTGGCGCTCTGCGCAAAGCCATGGCCACCACCGGCTATAGCGATCTAAAGGAATTCCAGAAGGTTGAAACCGTCGTAGCTCCCTACGATGCCTAAAACATGCTGAGACTAGCACTAACACCAAGGTGGATTACCGCGCTACTTGGCTGTATTGCCCTAGGTGTCATTTTCGCCATGTTAGCCCAATGGCAAGCGTCCAGATCTTTTATTCCAAGCACTCCCGGCAGCTATTCCAAAATTGTTTACCGATCAATCGATCAGGTTGTTCAACCAAATCAGCCTTATATCTTTCAAGAGTTAGAACCTAAAACGAGAGTGCTAACTGAGGTTGTTGCAAAGGTAAAACTAAATCCAGAGCAAGCGGTTTTGATTGGCAATCGATTACAACCAGATGGCACCAAAGGCTCTTGGATTGTTGTTCCAGCAGATACCACCACGGCCAGACTATTCATAGCGGTGAGTTTTATCCCTGAAACAGAAGATGCTCAAGATGTGCTAACTGAAACTAAACAAATAGCGACAACCAAAAAGTTTATAAAGCTTTTTGGAAGGTACCTCCCAAGTGAAGCTCCACTGCAGCAAGTTCAGAAAGACTCTTTCGATTCGCTATCAGTGGCCCAACTGGTTAATATCGTTGCAACCAAAGGTACTGCTTACACCGGATTTTTGGCGCTCACTGGCCAAAGCCAATTCAGCCAGCTAGCCGGTGTCGAAATACCAAAAATAGATTTAGCTAAAGGTGACAGTGGCCTCAATTGGCTAACTACTTTCTATGCTTTGGAGTGGACGTTTTTTGCAGTTTTCGCACTGTTCATTTGGTGGCGGCTGTTGGCTGATGCTTTCAGAAAGCAACAGTTAGAAATTCTGGGTAGTCAAAAATGACAGTTATCACGGGTATCGGTATTGGAACAGGCATAGCCTGGGGTCGAGTTCACATTTTGCATCAGGAATCAAAGCAACCGACAGGAAAGAAATCATCACTGGCAATTTCAGAAGAGTATTCCAGATTGCAATCAGGTTTAGCCCTGGCCGCAGCAGAACTAGACGAATTGGGTAACTCAACTGAATCAGATGCCAAAGACATTATGGCAGCACTCAGACTAGCTTTGAAAGACCCTGAACTTCTGGCCGTAGCTAAAGGTCACCTGGATAATGGCTGGGACGCAGAGACAGCTTTGGCACGGGCAATGGATTCATTCTCGAACGAACTAGTTGGGGTGGCAGGGTTCCAAGAACGAATCGCAGATCTGGCTGGCTTAGTTACCCTGGTAAATAGCAAGATGAATTCAATTAGCCAACCCAGGTTAGGTAATGAAGGGCCTATCATCGTGGTGGCGGAAGACCTTACCCCTATCGATACCTTGCGTTTCAACGAAAGTGTGGTCGGGGTTATTACCAAAAATGGTGGGCCAACCTCGCATGCCGCAATTATTTGCCGGCAGCTGGGAATTCCAGCACTGGTCGCTGCTAAGGATGGCTTCGAATTGTTGACTCAAGATCTTGGAGTCAGAGTTGATGCACTGAATGCTCAAGCTGAAATCACCGAAATAGCTTTCATGGCTGGTCGCGACTTAGCGAACTTTTTGATTGAGGATTGCATTATTCCGGTGTTAGCCAACATCGGTTCAGTTTCGGATGCTCTGCTAGCCAAACAGAAGAAGGCTTCGGGAGTTGGGCTATTTAGAACTGAACTGCTCTATCTTGCCAACAGCGAAGAGCCAAGTATTCAAAAGCAGCAGGAGGAGTACTTCAAGACTTTCCAGGCTTCTCCTGCCGGACCAATAGTTGTTCGAACTTTGGACATATCACAGGATAAGCCGATTCCTTTTCTAGCGCTTGCAGAATCAGTTTTGAATCAAAACTCAGCTGTCCTTAGCAGGCAACTAACTGCAATCAAGATGGCGGCTGATGCTTCGGGTCGTGATGTGTCAGTGATGGCGCCGATGGTTAGATCAATTTTTGAAGTTGAGAAATTTGCAGAGTTAGCAAGGCAGGCAGGATTCAAGAGTGTCGGCATAATGGTGGAAACAATTGAAATTTCCAAAGTTATTCTGGAACTTGAAGGGCTAGTTGAATTTCTAAGTATTGGAACAAATGATCTTTCGAGTGAACTTTTTGAGCAAGACAGATTGAACCCAGAGAAACCTATCCTCTTGGATCCTTGGCAACCAAAACTTTTACAAACCATCAGTTCAGTGGTGACTGCAGCCAAAGCTGTTCAGATTAAAGTAGGCGTTTGCGGTGAGGCAGCAGCAGATCCAAACCTGGCGGTAGTGCTTGCTGGTTTGGGAGTTGATTCGGTGAGCGTCGGATCGGGTTCAATTGCTTCGGTGGGAGAGCAACTGGCAAGAGTATCAAGAGCTCAAGCCATTGAAGTGGCTCAGGTAGTCCTTGAAAGTGATTCGTTGGCGCAATCCAAACTGGCGGTGGCCGCATTTATCCAAGACATTGACGGCTAAAATAGGGGTTATGAATCCCCTAAAGTCAGCCATCACCTTCTATCGTGTCTGCTCCATAATCACCGGCACAGCATTGATCTTGGTCACCTTTGAAGTTGTTCTGAACTGGGGCTTTGGCCTTGTGATTTGGGGTGATTCCAATTGGCTAAGACTGGTGCCAAAGGGAATAGACGGGAGTGGACTGCCAACCGAGGGGATAGATGTTTCTAAACTTTTGCTTCAGATTCACGGCCTGCTCTATGTGATTTACCTTTTTGCGGATTTCAGAGTTTGGCGCTTGGCACAACTTTCCTTCCAGGATTTCCTAATCATTGCTTCCGGTGGGATTATTCCTTTTTCCTCCTTCTTCATCGAAGGTTATTACCACAAGCGACTTTTAGCTAAGGCTGGTGCTTAGAAATTTCTGATCTCAGACCAGTTCTTGTAATTGATTTTGGTGCCCAATACGCACAATTGATTGCCCGACGAGTTCGTGAGGCTGGAGTTTATTCTGAAATTGTCCATCACAATATCACAGCAGGTGAAGTAAAACTTAGGAACCCGCAAGCAATTATTCTCTCCGGTGGACCGTCTAGTGTCTATGAAGAGAATTCTCCGCAACTGGATTCAGAGATTCTCAAGCTAAATATTCCAACTTTAGGAATTTGTTACGGGTTTCAAATCTTGGCTGAACAACTCGGTGGTCGCGTAGATAAAACCGGGTTACGAGAATATGGCGCAACCGATTTAAAGGTGAGTAACGCTAAGGGAATTCTTTCGGGACAACCAGAATCTCAAATTTGCTGGATGAGTCACGGCGATCAGGTTATGGTTGCACCTGAGGGTTTTGAGGTGCTGGCAAGCACCCCCACCACTCCAGTGGCTGCCTTCGGATCTGCAGTGAAGAAGATTTATGGAGTTCAGTGGCATCCAGAAGTAAAGCATTCTCAATTTGGACAGAATGTTTTAGAGAATTTTCTCCACGATGTT
>DDPP01000050.1:6888-9721 GCA_002342255.1 Micrococcales bacterium UBA2465 | reverse complement strand
AAGATTTATATCATTCATATTTGGAGTTTTATGAATCTGAGCCAATAGCAAGCTCGACCGAAGTGCTCTGGGGGAGGCTTATATCCTCGCCTGCCATTATTCAAAGCTTTGTTGCTGAACTAAATGATGAAGTAGTTGGCATAGTTCATTTTCACTATCAACTGTCAACCTGGACACATACTTACCACTGTTATTTAGAGGACCTGTATGTTGCAGAAGAACATAGAGGTAAAGGTATAGCTAGAGCATTGATTGAGGCTGTTAAGGCTTCTGCTCTGGAAAAGAAATGTTCTGAACTGTTTTGGATCACTAAGGAAAGCAATAAAACAGCTCAAAAGCTCTACGACAAACTTGCCACTAAGTCTGACTTCATTCGTTACGAGATTATGCTTGAAGACTAGTTAGTCAGGGAAGAAAAGTAATCTTCTTAGCTTTCATGATTACTTTGATTCTGGCTATCGCTGATTTACCTAAACCGTTTAGTTGTTCCAGATCTTCTAGTCTTACTTTTCTGAGATCAGAAACTTTATAGAGCTTGGCTTCTACTAGAGCTTTTCTGGCTGGTGCAGTAAGACCTATTTTGTGCCATTGCGCTTCTAGCTTCTCTTGTCCTTTTTTGCTCTCAGCCATGGCTCTAAGTGTATTGGTGAGGTGGGTTCTGACCTTGTTAGACCAGAACCCACTGGTTCTACCTGGTAAAGAAAGATTCAATAATCACAATGATTATCTTCACCACCGTTAGCACCAGATCCACAATCTGACTGAATGTCATTTTGCTTCTCCTCCCGTAAGGCATGGACCTAGGAGAGGGCCTAACCGGAAAGAAGCATCTCTTCCAAAAAGAANNAAATATTCTCTATACTCGAAACCAAGGATGGTTTCGGAAGTCTTCTTTCCGATTAGATCCTCTGTCAAGAGGTCAAACAATTACCCCGGCTCTTTCCGGGGTTTTTGTTTAACTGCTGGCTAAGACAGGCCATGCGTCTGCTAGCAAGAGCATTCTTACCTTTTCTAGAATTCTTCGCCGAGACTATAAACAGGCTAAACAGCGTCAATTTATAATTGCCCTGTGCCAATGAAAATAGCTAGAAAGCTGACAAAACGGTTAGTTCAACTGGAGAACGCCAACCAGTTGTTTCAGCTAGATATGCGTTACTCAGAAAAGCAAGTAAATGAAGTTTTGGCTGAGATTTTTGATGACCATGTCTTTGCCCGCAGACTGCTAATTGAATGGGGTTTCCTCGATAGAGAGCGAGACGGCTCGTCATATTGGCGCTTAAAGTAAGCGTATTTGAAGCCAGACTTAGCCCTTTGGCTTTGGCGCTGGCAGAGTAGTCTGGATTAATGTGGCTAAATGAAGATCAGACAACTGCTGGTTCTGATGCAGCGATAGTTGGCTGGAATCGCTTCGAAGACTTTTCCGGAGCACCTTTAGGCCTAATGAAGAGAATTATTAGTGGTCTATTAGCTCTTTTGTTATCCGTTGGTTTGCTGAGCAGCAGTGCAAAAGCGACCACTCCGCTGACAGTTGCAGATATCTATAACCCAGCCAAAATTCTGAGGGTAGATCTATCTCTGCCTAAAGACTCTGTTGAGTCATTGAATAATCAGCAGACCCTAAAGGTTTACGTGCCAGGCACACTAACCATGACCATGGGCACAAAAACTAGTGGGGCTTTAGACATAAAAGTGAGACTAAAAGGTGCGACATCGATGCAGAAACTTGATTTGACCCCAAGCTTTAAATTCAGGTTCAAGAAAGGGCCTAACGACCTTGGCTATTTAGGGCTTCGGCGTATGACTCTAAATGCAATGACGCAGGACACCACCAAACTGCATGAGTATGCAGCTTACGCCCTGTTCAATGCTGCCGGGGTCCCAGCTCCTAAAACAGGTTGGGCAAGGGTCTATGTTAACGGTTTTGATAAAGGTCTTTATGTGAACATTGAGACTCCCGACGAAACCTTTATGTCGAGAAGATTTAGAGACATTACACAACACATTTATGAAGGTGCAGGATCAGATTTCTGGATGGGTGAAGACACCGGTGATAACAAAACTGGAAACTTCCTAGTTGACTATGGGTGGAAAGTAACACCAAATAAATACGATCTGAACAACCTTATTAATTACACCTATGACAACAACAAAGCATCTTGGTATAAAGGCCTAACTAATGTTTTAGATAGAACTGAGATGATTAAGTTCTTTGCGGTAGAGAACTTTATTGGCCACTGGGATGGATATTCCGGGCCAGACATAAATAATTACTTCATTAGAAGTAATACTCAAGGTAAATTTACTTTTATTCCCTGGGGAACAGATCAAACCTTTGGTGAGAATCTAGCAACCTGGAAAGTTAGCGACCTCTTTGAAATGGACATGCTTTCCGAGAAATCGAATATTCCCTGGATGAGCAATCAGCAGTGGCGTGGAAAACTATACGTCCAGTGCATCAATTATTCAGTATGTAAAACTGCTTATCTCCAAGCATTGAAGAATGTGGCTGCCAAAGCATTGTCTATGAATCTAAGTGGGAAACTAACCGCTGCTGCCAAGACTATAGATCCAGCTCTGGTCGCCAGATATGGTGGCAACATGGAAGCTATGAAATACCTGGACACCATTCACCTAGAACAGAGCAGCATGCAACTGTTTCTCACAAAGCGTCAAAAGTCAGTTGCAGATTTATTACAGCAGAACAACATCAAATAGTAATTAATACTTGGCGTTGGCCCAAGTAACTGTGGCTGTTGCTTTAATTTGGGTGCCAGAGATGACAGCAGTAACCACCGATGTTCCTTTTTTGGTGGTTAGGTTAGCTAAATAAAAA
>DDPP01000050.1:4746-6870 GCA_002342255.1 Micrococcales bacterium UBA2465 | reverse complement strand
ACACGATTCCCTGAGAGTCAGAAGTAGTTGAAAGAGCACTTGGATTAGAACCTAATCCTTTGAAACTGAGATCTACTTTCATGTCTGCCATCAAGGTTGCACCATCAGCAATTCTGAACCTCACCAACACTGCTCCACCGACCGGTGCTCTGATGGAAGTGGCAACTGCCTTGATGGTGCTTCTCGGGGCAGCAAAGGTCACTATCGCAGGATCGGTCTGGGTAATGTTCGGACCGGAAAGCAGAATGTATTTGAAACTAGAAGAGGTGGTGACCCCGCTGATGGTAACTGGAATTGCAGCCGATCCAGAGCTGTCCAAGGAAAACATACAGCTGTGTGAGTCTGCACCTAGTACCTGTTGGTTGCAACCAGTTGGGCTAGCCAAGGGAGTTCCAGTCATGGTTAGGGTGACTCCAGAAGTGAAGTCAAAAAAGTTGATTTGAGCAAATTTCCCGGCGTCGCTTACTGATCCCTTATAAGTAAGGATGAAGCTGGTGGTTTGAGTAGACAAAGTTGAGTTGAAACCCACTCTTGTTGTTGCTGGCGCTACCAAGGAGACCGTGCTCAAACTAGGACGGCTTATCCAGGTGTTGTCGGCAGAAGCTGTAGTGATTGGAATAAGAGATGCAGCTATTACTGCTAGTGAAATGAATAAAGGGGAAGTTGATTTGCGCATGGGCGATACCTATCGGTTATCGGCGCGCACACACCTATTTATCAATGTTGATTCAGTCTATGCCCCTGAATGCAGCTAGTTACTTGAGATTACATTGAATACATCACGCTTTGGTTCCAAAATCATGCTGCGTATTTTGGATTAGCCTTAGATTGTGAGCAGATCAGCTAAGACAAAGAACGGCTTTCCACCGAAAGTTTGTGTGAAGTGTGGTCTTGAGTTTGAATGGCGTAAAAAATGGGCCAGAGACTGGGATAACGTCAAGTATTGCTCTGAGAAGTGTAAAAAGTCATGATTCAAAGAATCTTGTATGTTGCTTTTGATCAGCTGAGCATGAACCATGGAGTTCTAAAAACTGCAAATAAGGAAACTGATTTAGTAGTCCTAGTTGAAAGCCAGAGGATGTTGAAAAACAGACCTTGGCATCCCGAGAGACTGTTCTTCTTAGTTTCTTCAGCTAGGCATTTTGCCGAAGAGCTGAGCCAATCTGGCTACCGGGTTGAATACCTCAAAGCTGAAACAACAGTTTCTGGGCTCCAGTCGCTAAATCTAGAAGTTCCCATTTATGCGGCTGAACCTAACTCGTTCAAACAAAAGCAACTGCTTGACGATTTCGGAGTCAATTTCGTTGCTAGCGATTTCTTTCTGACTCCAAAGTCAATGTTTCACGAGTGGGCTAGCAAACAGAAGTCTTTTGTAATGGAAAACTTTTATCGGCAACAAAGACAAAGACTTAACATATTGGTCCAAGATGGCATGCCTGAAGGCGACCAATGGAACTTTGATAAAGAGAACCGGTTAGGTCCACCGAAGAACTACATCTTTCCAGAACCTCCTACTTTTGAACGCGACGATATCGATTTACTAGTAGGTCAAGAGCTAGATGTGGAAGTCACTGCTACCTGGGCAACCACTAGGGTTGGGGCATTAGCCGCCCTGAAACATTTCATCGATAATTCCTTAGCTGGTTTTGGACCTTATGAGGATGCCAGCAGTAATTCGAGTTGGACGTTGCACCATAGTTTGCTTAGTCCCTATTTGAATAATGGATTGCTTCACGCAACTGAGGTAGTTGATGCAGCAGTAAAGAAATACCGAAAGGGCGATATTCCGATTCAATCTGTTGAGGCATTTGTTAGGCAGGTTATCGGTTGGCGTGAATACGTCTATGGAATGTATTGGTTCTTAGGCGAGGATTACCGTGAACATAATCGACTAAAAGGAGATCGAGAATTACTTCCAGTATTTAGAGACTCCGCTAAATCCAAGATGAACTGTGTTAGCAGTGTTGTTTCGGATATTGAGAAAAGAGCGTGGACCCATCACATCCCTAGGCTTATGATTCTCAGCAACTTGGCTTTGATAACAGGTAATAATCCCCAGCAGTTCCTTGATTGGATGAGAGAAAACTTTGTTGATGCCGCCGAGTGGGTCATGGTGCCTAACGT
>DDPP01000050.1:0-4644 GCA_002342255.1 Micrococcales bacterium UBA2465 | reverse complement strand
TGCCCTTTCACAACGCTCTATTGGGATTTCTTAGATAGGCATCAAGAAACCTTCAAAAAGAATCATCGGATGAGCCAACAGGTTTATGGCCTCAATAGACTCAGTGACCTACCTGAACTAAAAGTTAGAGCTAAAGAAGTGCTCACTGGTCTAAGTGAGGGGAATATTTAATTGAGCTTAACTAAAAGCGAAGCGGTATTGATTTTTGATGGTGATTGTGGGTTCTGCACAACAGTTGCCAACTATCTAACTAAACGAACAAGAGTTCCAGTGAGAGCCGAAGCTTGGCAGTTGACCGATTTGAATCAATACGGCCTAACTCCTGAACAAACAGCAACAAAAGTCTATTTCATTACACAAAAGGGTGTTTTTGCTGGAGCCAGAGCCATGGCATTTTTACTTTCTGCTCAGAACAACTTCTTTTATTACTGCATAGGAAAGTTATTGTCGGTACCACCATTTAGTTGGTTGGCTGTGCCGGCTTACATGCTTATAGCTAAGTATCGCCATAAGTTACCTGGCGGAACGCCAGCCTGCAAGCTTTAACCTTTCATTGCGGCTAAGGCAGCTAAAGCCTTACCAGTTTCATCGACCAGAGTTGAGTTGGTCATACCACTATCCCAAATGACTTGACCATTGGCTAAAACCCTTGGAACCATTCCCTCCCACCACCAAACACCAAGACCATTCCCGTAAGAAAGTCCTTTCATGATGGTGTTAAGTTTCTTTAGGTAGTTGGCTTGACCAGAAGCGGTCAGCGCATAGCCCGGTAGGACACTTTTGGCTGGGTTTATAACGTCATTTCCGAAAGTAGACCAAGTGTATGGATAAGCGGTTTCGGCTAAGATGACGGGCTTTTCAAATTCCCAGGCGACAACTTCGAGCGTTTCAGTGAGAGATTTTAGTCCGCCGTGCCACTGTGGATAGTAACTTAGCCCAACGATGTTGTAATCTCGGATCCAATAGTATGAGGCATTCATTAACCACCAACGAAGTCGATTTGAATCACCGCTGCAATCTAGATGAAGTAAATTTTTTGCACTGGGCATAATCTGTCGCAGAGCAGAAGTCGCAGCATTGAAAATTTTCGCTAAGTTCTTCCACTGCACCGAATTATTTCCATCGATTCTTCCTAGGGGCCAAAGCATACCGTTTGAGATCTCGTTCCCAAGTTGGACATAGGCCAGAGGAATACTTCTGTTCTTGAACTCGGTGAGGGTTCTAGCCACATAACTTTGAACCTGGCCGGCTAACACATCGATGTTGGTTGTTGACCATCCTGCCGGGGTCTGCTGATGACCTGGGTCAGCCCAGTCATCGGAAAAATGCAGATCAAGGCAAACATCAAGTCCAGCATCCTTGGCCCTCGAAGCCAGAGCAATGGCGTCAGATAGCTTTCCATTTCGGTAATTGGGATTAACAAAAACTCGAATTCTTACCACTCTGACACCGCTGAGTTTCATAAGGTCGAAGACTGTAGTTGGTTTACCGGCAGCGGTATAAAACTTACCTCCAGCTGATTCATAGTTAGGTAGCCAAGAGATGTCGATCCCGTTTTTTAGAGAGGTGGCAGCTAAGGCAGGGCTAGCGGTAGCCGTTAGCATGCCGGCTAGAGATAACTGAATTAACGCTCTTCTGTTTAGTTCAACCATGGTTCTAAATCTACCTTTGGCTTACAGATTCTAGGTAAATACCCAGCGATGGCTAATTTACCGTCTATACACGTGAGATTATGGAAGTTTTCACTCTGGGTTTGGATTTTAAACACAGTTGATTAGTTTGGAATTAACCATTGGAAAGAATACTTCGGTCATGAAAACCACTTTCCGCATCAGTTCTGTCTTCACCGCTCTAGCATTACTGCTAGCTCTGGTAGTTGTGCCAGAGACAGCCAAAGCAGCTGTCACCTATTCTGTTCCAACCGCTCCGCTGAACGTCACAGCAGTTCCTGCTGAAGGCGGTTTCACCGTAAGTTGGTCAGACCCTGCATCAAATGGAAACGCGACCATCAATCAGTTCGTAGTTGATGGCGGTCAGGGAACTTGTGCCACCACCGTAGCCGGCACAGAACACAGCGCGTTCGTCCCAGCTGTTTCCAGCTCTGCTGCAGCTTTCAAAGTTTATGCCGTGAACAGTCAAGGTTTCGGTGCAGCTTCAACTGCTTCAGCGACCGTTTCTCCTTCTGCAGCTAGAAGCGGTTTCTTCGCTCTAACCAACAAGGGAACAGTAGTGAACTTGGGTTCTAGCACCGGAAACTTTCCAAAGCTAAAAATTCAGTCTTCTGCTTACCTGGGTTCGGTTTCAACACCTACCGGTAAGGGCGCTTGGTTGCTTACTGCTTCTCAGGGTCTAGTAACCGTTGGTGATGCAGTAATTTCAACTGCTACTCTTTCAGATCCAGCTGCGGCACTTATTCCATCAAACAACCAGCTCGGTTACTACCTAATTGGTAAGTATGGACAGGTTATTTCTTCAGCTAAAGCTCCAAACCTCAACTCATACTCTTCGTCTGCTTTCAGCGGAACCAACGCGGTTGTTGGTGCAGTTGCCACTTCAAGTGGCAAGGGTATCTGGTTGGTTAGCATCTCAGGTAAAATCACTGGAATCGGTGATGCCAAGTCTGGTGCGCTTCCTAGATCAACCTATGTTCGCGTAATCCCTCGTCAAACCGGGGACGGTTTCTGGGCAGTAAAGAGCACCGGCGTGATCGTTGCTTACGGTGACGCACCAGCGCTTAGCGGCACTGTTGCCAAGATTAGAGACGTTGCTCCTGCAGCCAACGGCAAAGGTTTTTACGTCTTGGATGCATCTGGTAACATCACCGCATTCGGCGATGCAGCTGCGCTAAGCACCACCAATGTTCCAGGTGCTGTTGCTTTGGTGAACACTGCTCGAGTCAGCTCAGTCAAAGACTTCCAGATTGACGCTTTCAGCGACTTCCACGGTGCTCTTGATTACACTAAGACAACTACTGGTGGTTTCGACACTTACACCTCAGGTGCGGCCACCATGGCAGCTAACTTCGCTGCAGACCGCACTCAGAACCCCGCCACATTCACCTTCTCAAGCGGTGACAACTGGGGTGCTGCACCACCACTATCAACAGTGTTTGATGAGATGCCTTCGGTAAAGGCTTTGAACTACATGGGTGTTGACGTAACCACTTACGGTAACCACGAGCACGACAAAGACCTAAGCCACGTAAACGACCGCATCGCAGCTTCTAACTACACCTGGGTGGTTTCCAACTACTCAAGTTTGAGTCAGCTGACCGCGAAGAACACCGCGGGTGTAGGCACACTGCCTTGGACAATCGTTGATCGCGGTGGAGTAAAGGTTGGTGTTATCGGTATGAACACTCCTGAAACTCCACAGGTTGTATTCCCTGGCAACATGGGAAACATCAGCATCGGCGACATCCTAGCCACTGATGCATCAGGTACAGCAACTAAGGCTCAGGTTCAGTCCGCCATTCAGGCAGCCCGTAAGGCCGGAGCAGACTTCGTAGTTTCACTTGTTCACGAAGGTTTCGGTCAGTTCAACGCCGATTCTGGTGTTGCTGAAGGTCGTCTACTGGACATCGTTCCACTGCTAGAAGGATCAGACATCGTTCTTGGTGGTCACAGCCACCTAAGATACGGCAGCATTGTTTCGAACAAGCTAGTAGCTGAAACTCCTAACGCAGGAGTCCTATACAACAGAATCCACGGTTGTGTTGACACTGCAACTCGCAAGATGGTTGGTTCTCGTTTGGAGCAAATCGTTCCAACCGTGAAGGTTACCGCTGGAACTGCTCTAGCTTCGACTGGTCTAAACCAGGATGCTTTGAACTCAATCGCTTACTACAAAGCAAACTTGAGCACCAAGTACAACGAAGTAATCGGTTCTATCGCAGATGTAGCTCCTAACGGTGGTACACCTCAGGTTCAGAGAAACTACGAAACTGCTCTAGGTGATTACATCGCTGACAAGCTACGCGCAGCTATGGGAACTCAGATCGCCATCACCAACGGTGGAGGTATCCGAGACATGCTGCCGGCTAAGACGTGGGTTCCAACTGACTCATCAATCGTTCGTCCAAGCTGGTCCAGCCTGCAGTCTGGCTACACCACTTCGAACGGTCCATGGAAGGTAACCAGTTCTGGTCCTTACACCCTAACCGTAGGTGACGTTGCAACAGTGCTACCGTTCGGTAACACAGCAGCTACAACCACAATCACCGGTGCGGATGTTTGGGCAGCTCTAGAAAACGGTGTCTCCCAGATCGAACTTGGTGCTGGAAGATTCCCACAGGTTTCAGGTTTGAAGTTCACCTTTGATCTGAACAAGGCAACTATGAGCGGTAGAGTAACCTCCGTTACTTTGACCGACGGAACTCCTGTTCCAAACAACACCAGTGTTTCATACACCCTAGCAACCAACGACTTCATGGTTGCCGGTGGTGACGGATACACAATGTTCGGTGGTCTTGCTAAGGCTAAGACCAGAGATTCTCTTGAGACTCTAATCCGTCAAGCAATTACCAGAGACAGCCTCAACGGCCCTGTGGTACTAGCGACTGACGGTCGTATCACCAGAATCAACAAGAACTAACCACACAAAGAGATAGGTGGGGAGTCTTCGGACTCCCCACTTTTCTTTTGC
>DDPP01000090.1:5469-7977 GCA_002342255.1 Micrococcales bacterium UBA2465 | reverse complement strand
TCAACAAAGTTGTAATGCCACTTGCTATAGGTAGCATCTAACTCTTCAGTGCCAACATCGGTGTAAATCCGAACACCTTTAGGAAGACCTGCTACCAGGTGATCAATCAGTTCTTGGTAACCCAAAGGCCATGCAGTTGA
Organism: Micrococcales bacterium UBA2465; assembly: GCA_002342255.1. Taxonomy (GTDB): domain Bacteria; phylum Actinomycetota; class Actinomycetes; order Actinomycetales; family Microbacteriaceae; genus Rhodoluna. Next base: position 7,837 of record DDPP01000090.1, on the reverse strand, counting down.
AAGTCCCAGCGCAGTTCCAAAAACCTCTGGATGTCTAGAAACACCATAGATAACAGCAAGACCACCAAGCGAAGCACCTATCTGGGCTGTTCTTGAAGGGTCTATTTTCAAACCATAACGTTTAGCCAATTCAGGCACCAAACGTAGAGCAAGAAGATCCTGATACTCGTTAGCAGCAAAATCCAGGTCATCAGGTTTTTTGATTAGACCAAGGTTTTCCAGCATGTGAGGTCTACTCTTCAAAATATCTTCTGGGGCTAGCTCAGCCATTCTCTGGTTGTCATCAACCCGGTAAACACCAACAATGATTGGCAGCTTTCCATCTTTGGCAACAATTCTTCCTGCAGCTATTGCTTCAGGTATACCCCAGTTCTGGTGGTTCCATGTCTCATTCACATCCAAAAGGAAGTTCGCACCATCGTGGGCTACCAACAGTGGAGTTGTTGCATCGTATTCAGCTGGAGTCCAAACATCGATTCTTCTTCCTTCAAAGATAAAGTTCTCTAGTTTTCCGCCAGCTAATTCTCTTTCAGAAACTATTGAGTGAACATCATTCTTGGATGTGAAGTTCTTCTTTGAATTCTTAGAAAGATGTAATTCACGCATTGCTAACCAGAACGGGAAGACAAAAGCGATAGCTGAAACAAATCCAGCGAGGATATAGAGCCACACTCGCTTCATCCCAATCTTCTTGGATTCAATCACCATGAATGGAACAGCCGCGAAAGCAGTTATAAGTAAATCGCATGCGACAACAAAGTCTGCTTCGTTTCCGAACCAGGAACCAAAGAAATCTTGTCCACGAAGAATTGCAACTGTGTTGAAATACCAAGCGGTGATCAAACCAATTGCTGAAACAGCGAAGTAAAAAATGGCTTTTTTGTTCATGGATATTCTTTCCTAGGTAAATGATTTAGAATTGTAAGTATATGAAGCCTCTAAGTAATTTTGTCATTCACCGCAGCAAACTAGCCTTGTTTGGCTTTATCGCTTTAGTCCTGTTTTCTCTGATCGGAGGTCTGCAGGCCTTCGGCAACCTAAAAGGCGGGGGTTATAACGACCCTGGTTCTGAATCACAAAAAGTAACCAATATTCTGCAGTCCGATTTCAACCAGACTGACCCAGAGGTAGTCCTAGTTGTTGACATGGGAAGAAGTGTCGAAGATCCCCAATCAGCCACTAATGCAGAGCTAATCACACAAGCTTTACTTGACACCAAAGGTGTGAAGACCGTTACGTCTTATTACAGCTTGGGTAAACCACCATCATTGAAATCAACCGATGGCATGGCGATATACATGTTCGCCAAGCTTGAAGATAACGCCAAGCAAGCAGAAGTTGCTCAAGTGATTGCAGATGAAATTGGTGGCAACCATTATGGTGCAACCATCTATGTTGCGGGTTGGGCTCCGATTACTTCGGAAATCAACCATGTTATAGAACAAGACCTATTTAGAGCTGAATCTGTAGCGCTACCACTAACTCTGCTCTTGATGATTTTTGTTTTTGGTTCAGTTGTCGCGGCAGGGCTTCCTTTGATGATTGCTGGATTGACTATTCTTGGATCCTTCTTCTTTGTTTGGTTATCTTCACTGTTTACCGACACATCAACTTTCTCGGTAAACCTAATTACCGGTATGGGTTTGGGTCTTGGTGTTGATTATGCACTTTTGATGGTGAATCGATTCCGTGAAGAAAGACATAAAAAAGACAGCACCGTTGCACAGGCAGTTGAGAACACCATGCTCACCGCCGGCAGAACGGTGTTCTTCTCGGGATTGACTGTTGGATTGGTGATGCTGGCATTGAACTTCTTCCCCCAGTATTTCCTAAAATCTTTTGCCTACGCAGGCCTAGTTTCAGTTGGCCTGGCTGTTGCAGCGGCCCTAATTGCCTTACCAGCTTTGTTGAACTTGATTGGTGAAAACGTAAACCGTTGGCCTTTATTCAAACACCGTCCCGCTAAAGAAACCGGTGGTTGGAGCAGACTAGCCAAGTTTGTAATGAAGCGACCAGTTTCTGTTTTGCTAATTACTTTGATTGGTTTGGGTTCACTTACCGCTCTAGGTTTGAATGTAAAGCTGGGCCAGGTTGATGACCGAATTCTTCCTAAAGACAACAGAGTTGTTTTAGCGACTAATCAAATCAGAGAAAGATTCGATGGTCGTGAAGGGTCACCAGTTGAAATCATCGCTAATAAAGGCAGCTTTGACGTTGAGCAATTCGCCATCAAACTTTCAAAAGAAGATCACATAAATAGAGTTCAAACAAAGACCGGTTTCTATAAAGAAGGAAAGCTAGTAGTTCCTTTTGCAAGCAGCAATCTTGAAACCGATGAATACAGCAGGATTGTTGCAATCGCTGATGT
>DDPP01000090.1:2409-5345 GCA_002342255.1 Micrococcales bacterium UBA2465 | reverse complement strand
TTACTAAACTTCATGAGTTTGTTTGCAACCATGGGATTCCTAGTTTGGGTATTTATGGATGGAAACCTACACTGGCTAATCGGTGACTTTGCTTCAACCGGAACAATAGATTCATCTTCTCTAGTGCTAGTCGCAGTTATCAGTTTTGGTTTGTCTATGGACTACGAACTGTTCTTGCTGTCTAGAATCAAAGAACAGCATGATTTAGGTTTAGACACCACTGACTCAGTAGCAGTTGGATTACAAAAATCAGGTCAGATTATTACCACTGCAGCTCTTGTTTTAGCAGTTTCATTCTTTGCTTTTGCTTCGAGTGGTGTGAGCATTATGAAGATGCTTGGCTTAGGTATTGCCTTCGCAGTCTTACTAGATGCAACAGTAATCAGAGCTTTGTTAGTTCCAGCACTGATGAGATTGTTTGGTAAAGCTAACTGGTATGCACCAAAGTGGATGAAGTGGGTCCAACGAAAAGTTGGCTTAGAACACTAGTTCTTCTTCCGAAGATCTTCTTTTATGTGAGCTGCTAGCTTGGTTGANNNNAGCAATTTCTCGTGCTTAGGCATCATCTGACTAGCTAACACTTCAGCCTTAGGTGAAATTGAAATTATGTAGACTCGCTTGTCATGTGGGCTAACCTGTCTAGTTACCAGTTCTTCTTTTTCTAGACCATCAACCAAGCGGGTGATAGCTCTAGGGGTGACATCTAGAAGCTCAGCAGCCTCACCCATGGTTAGGCTCTTGTGTCTACCTAGGATGGCTAGCAGCATCATTTGGGGACCTGAACCGGTCCATTCAGCATTTAGGTTTCTTTCAATCCACCTGGAAAACAAGTGAGATAACCGCATGGTAACGGCAGCACCTAGCGGGCCTCTTTTGCCCTTAGGAACTTTTTTCAAAGCCTCAAGCTCACCCTCGAAGACTCTCTTCATCTTCGCCGGTGGGCTGATTCTTCCGTCACGATCACGCATGCTTCTATTTTGCCTTAGACACCGAGGAAGTATCGCCGCTTAGCCAGTAAGACAAGGTAACCTGTTGTTTATGTTGATGTCAGACCGCGATATAAGAAGCCAAATTGAACAGGGCCGTATCGGCCTAGACCCATTGGAAATGGGTCTATTGCAGCCATCCAGCATGGATGTGAGATTAGATCGCTTCTTCAGATTGTTCGATAACCACAAGTATGCATTCATTGATCCAGCTGAATCACAACCAGACCTAACCAGACTTATTGAAGTAAAAGCTGACGAGCCTTTTATTCTGCACCCAGGTGAATTCGTTCTAGGTTCAACCTATGAGTTTGTAACTCTGCCTGATGACATCGCAGCCAGACTTGAAGGTAAGTCTTCTTTAGGAAGACTAGGTCTACTTACCCACTCAACCGCAGGTTTCGTAGACCCAGGTTTCAAAGGTCACGTAACTCTAGAACTTTCCAACGTAGCAACGCTGCCAATTAAGCTTTGGCCTGGCATGAAGATCGGACAACTCTGTTTCTTCCAGTTATCAAGTGCCAGTGAAACACCATATGGTTCAGCTAAATACAACAGCAGATACCAAGGTCAGCGAGGCCCAACAGCTTCACGTTCATACCTAAACTTCTATAAAACCGATGTTGGTAATGAACCACTAGAGCAACAGGAATAGGTTTCTAAAGACTAGAGACAGCTCAGAATTTTAGCTCTCGCTGTTTCGAGTTCAGTTAGATTAACTTTTTTCCCTGCTATGCGATCGGCATCCAACTCAAGATTCAATTTGAGTGATTGCAATGCAATTTTGGTGGTGTGTAGTTTAGGGAGAATTCCGTTTAGAGTTTTAGCGATCGCCAAAATGGTCAAATGCTTTCTCTCGATGTGTGCAATCTCATGGGCTAAAACAGCATGCATTTGTTTGTCACTTAGAGAATCTTTCAAGCCAGTTGAGATGTAAATAGACACCTTGCCGTCCACTTTTTTACAGAACGCTAACGGAAGATTTGTTTCAAGTTGAATCACCGGAGTTCCACTTATCGTGTCTATTCGCTTGGAGACACTCATGAGAAGCGAATCCACTTTCTTTGAAGACGCTAACTGGGGTTCAATTCTTTGACTTAGAATTGCCGCCCAAATACCTAAACCACCTACTAATAGCCATGGCAGCAGACTAACTACAAGAACAGGTAAGACATTGTCAAAGGTGATAGATGTTTGACGGTATGAATTGTAGGCGAGAGCAATAGAAACTATGGATTGATAAACCACCAAGCCAGTCAAACCCATGATTCCAACTAGCAGGAGAACCCAAATAGTGATTAGCAAAAAGGGATTGCTGTTCACAATTTGTCTAAGCAAGATTGGAAAACCAAAAACTAGGAATCCCAAAATGGCGAGGCTAAAAAGCAATGCCTCTAAGTTTTGCAACATCTAGTTGTCTTTATCCAACTCGGATACTATTATGCCGCGAAGTTTCTTAGGCAGAGCTCCTAGGAAGTTTGCAACAACAACTTCAGGGTTTTCAGCTTCTCCAACCAAGTTAAGTAGAGCTTCAACGGTAGCTTCATTTCTGCTTTTGGCTGATCGAAATACTAGTGATTTTCCATCAACTTTGTCACGAACGACGAGCCCTTTGTCTGCCAGTCTGCTTAGCACCGTAAGCAGAGTAGTCAAAGCTATTTCTTTAGAGCCACTAAACGCCTTTAAGATTTCTGCAGAAGAAAGGTTGCTGGCACCTGATTCCTCCAGGTCCCAAATAGCATCAAGGACCTGTGCTTCAAGTTCACCTTGTTTTCTACCCATAATTTTATTCTACATTGAGTAAAAGGAATCTCAATCTACCGAATAAAGCGCTGGCTAGGGTCAGCTTCAGTTTTTCACATCCGGTGTTGATTTCACTCTAAGCAGCAGGATCAGACCAACTAGAAGAATAATCATCAGACCCCAGATTCCCCAGATGGTTCCTTGCTT
>DDPP01000090.1:0-2399 GCA_002342255.1 Micrococcales bacterium UBA2465 | reverse complement strand
GCAAGAGTCCACATCGAACCACTCAAGAAACTAACTGCACGACCAGTGAATTGATAAAGACCGAAGGCCTCACCTTCTCTACCCTCTGGACTGTAGCGAGCAACATAGGTCCTAGCTGATGCCTGAGCTGGTCCAACGAATAGACAAAGTAGCAAACCAAATAGCCAGTAAGCAGAAGCACCATAGCTTGCAAAGAAGAAAACACCGCTACCTGCAAGGATCAGCCCGATAAGTGAGATAACAATTACTTTCTTACTGCCAATAATGTCGTCAACACGTCCACCAATAACTGCGCCTAATCCAGAAACAATGTTTGCTGCAATTCCAAATATGATGATGTCTTTAGTTTCAAAACAAAACGCCAAGGTTCCTAATACGGCACCGAAGGTAAAGACTCCGGCTAACCCATCACGGAAAATTGCGGAGGAGATTAGAAACTTAAAGGTTTCAGGTGCCTGCTCGCGTAGAGATTTCAGTTGATTGAATATTGATCGGTAAGACTGAAGAATTGAGTCTTTCTTGGCTCCAGGTTTTGCTGGAATTTCCGGAACGAAGAATAGAAGCGGTAGGGAGAAGATAAACATCCAAACACCTGACAACAGGAAGACTGTTCGAATTGGTAGTTGTTCCTCAGCTGGAATCCCAAACCAAGGCTGCTCTGTTTGGATGAATCCCTTTAGAGATAGAAGTAGTAGGACGATTCCACCTGCATAGCCAAGACCCCAAGCGTAGCCTGAAATTCTTCCAATTGATTTCTCAGTTGTTACCTGCTTCAACATCGCGTAGTAATTGATGAAAGCCGANNGCCAGGTAAAACATATTCTGGATGTGGAGCTATAAAGAAAGCTGCAATCATCAGGGCAACAAGAATGTAATTGTTTACTAGAAGCCAGAATTTCCTTTTACCGTTTTCGTCGCTGCGTCGACCAAGGACGGGGGCGATTACTGCCAAGACCAATCCAGCGATGCTGGTCGTAATGCCCAGCTGTTTATCAAATGAAGATTGCAGATCAGGGTCATTACAAGTGGCCGCTACAGCGCCAGCTACGCTAGCAAGATAAATAGGGAAAATAAAGGTCTGCATGATGGTTGGGAAAGGCTGCTCTGCCCAGTCCCAAAGCATCCATGCCCAGGTNNTAGTTGTCATAGTGCCAAGTTTGGCGGGGATTAGTTGAATAAATAGGTATTTAAAGGGCAAGAATTGGCAACAATTAGCCCACAGCGAACTTGAGCCGATTTGTATCAAGTTTTTTCTTGAAAATCTTGACTTTAATGNNGTGAATTCATAAACTTGAGTCATAAGGACTCAAGTTTGAGTTCTAGATTGCGGCCCAGTAAGGGCGAATCAAATATAAGGAGAATACATAAATGGCACGTGCAGTAGGAATTGACCTTGGAACCACCAACAGCGCTGTAAGCGTTCTGGAAGGTGGCGAACCAACCGTTATTGCTAACGCAGAGGGCTTTAGAACAACCCCATCTGTGGTGGCATTCACTAAAGATGGGCAGGTTNNTCCGTCAAGCGTCACATGGGTACCACCTGGACCTTCGATGTTGATGGCAAGAAATACACCCCACAGGAGATCTCTTCTCGTATTTTGCAGAAGTTAAAGCGAGATGCCGAGACCTACCTGGGTGAACCAGTTACCGATGCGGTTATTACCGTTCCGGCATACTTCAATGACGCAGAGCGTCAAGCAACTAAAGAAGCAGGTGAGATTGCAGGTCTGAACGTTCTTCGTATTATCAACGAACCAACCGCAGCAGCTCTTGCTTATGGTTTGGACAAAGGTAAAGAAGACGAACTGATCTTGGTCTTCGACTTAGGTGGTGGAACCTTCGACGTTTCTCTTCTTGAAGTTGGTAAAGACGATGGCTTCTCAACTATTCAAGTCAAAGCAACTTCCGGAGACAACCGTCTCGGTGGAGATGACTGGGACTCAAGAATTGTCGAACACCTAACCAAGAAGTTCAAAGAGACAACTGGTGTTGATGTTTCTAAAGACAAGATTGCTTTGCAACGTCTGAAGGAAGCAGCAGAGCAGGCTAAGAAAGAACTATCACAGTCAATGACTGCAACAGTTCAGTTACCTTACCTTTCACTAACTGAGAATGGTCCAGCAAACTTGGACGAGACAATTACTCGCGCCCAGTTTGAGCAGATGACTAACGATCTGTTGGAGAGAACTCGCAAACCGTTCAACGATGTAATCAAAGAAGCTGGCATCAAGGTAGCTGACATTGATCACGTAGTTTTNNTCAACTCGTATGCCACAGGTTGCAGAACTAGTGAAGTCACTTACCGGTGGTAAAGAACCTAACAAGGGTGTGAACCCTGATGAGGTTGTTGCTGTTGGTGCATCACTTCAAGCTGGTGTGTTAAAGGGTGAGCGTAAAGA
>DDPP01000057.1:14561-16237 GCA_002342255.1 Micrococcales bacterium UBA2465 | reverse complement strand
TTTGATACCAGGAATTATCAAGCCACTGTTGGCATATTCGTGAGTTAGCTCTCTAAGGTTTGAATCAGGTGTAATCAGGAAGTCAACTCTGCGGTCAACCCCCAATCGTGAAACGATGGTTAGATCACCCTTAGTGTCAACGGCAGGCTTGGCGATTAGAACTTGTTGGCTACGTTCTTCGTAATTATGGGCCACTTGCAATAGGGCCGTGCTTTTACCGCTGTTCATAGCGCCGTAGCGGAAATACAACTTGGCCATTGCCTGCCCTTTCTCAGTTCTCTTATATGCTAGCCAGCCAGAGACTTAGAATTGCGTATTTTGGGATCTAGTCATAATCTTTAAGTCTTCGAGCAAATACCAGGACGTTGGGGAAGACGCACCTTGTGTTCTTAGCTCGAAAGGTTCAATCATGCCCGTAGCTCAAGTCTCTTTGGCTTTAGCTATTTACTCATGCCCGGGGCAGCAAAAAGCCCAGGTTGAGAACATCAGCGAGCTCTTCAAGTCAGCAAAGTGGACTAAACAGGATTTGTTGGCTGACACTTTCACAGTTGAATTCAACCTTAATGTTGAAACTTTAGTAGCTGACCAAATCATTAGCGCTCTAACTAGAGTGTCAGGTCTTCATTTTGAAGCTATGCAAAATTTAGGTAATTTCGGTCAACTTTTTATGTTTGTGCCAGGACTTGGAATGTATCGAGCAGACACTAATGGTGCCGGTGAGATCCTAGTTTCCGAGGACCGAATTAGAAATGTCATGGAGCAGTCAACTGGAAACAGCCGAGAGATGCAAAGGCTGATTCGACTATTGCTCGGCCAAGCCTGGGACGATGTTTTAGAACCGTTTAGGGCTCAGCGATATAACCAAAACATAGCCTTGCTGCACAAAGCCGTTTAGTTATAGGTTCTAAAAGCCACCACAGCGTTGTGTCCACCGAAACCAAAAGAATTTGAGATAGCCAGAAAGTTATCTCCCAAAGGTCTGGCTGAGGTAACTACATCCAGCTCGATAGCAGGATCCTGGTTATCCAAGTTCAAAGTTGGTGGAGCCATTCTCTCGTGAATTGCTAACACAGTGAAGATTGCTTCAATTGCTCCAGCTCCGCCCAGTAAGTGGCCAGTGGAACTCTTGGTAGCCGACACCGGAATGTCCTTGAGTCCTTCACCAAAGACACGTTTTAGCGCGTTGTATTCAGCGATGTCACCAACCGGTGTGCTGGTGGCGTGAGCGTTGATGTGTCCAACATCCGCTGGGGTAGCCTCAGCCATTTTCAAAGCACCTAAGACTGCTCTAGCGGCGGCATTTCCTTCCGGATCTGGTGCGGTGATGTGGTGCGCATCACTGGTGACATAGCCACCAGCTAATTCTGCGTAAATCTTTGCACCGCGAGCTAAGGCGTGCTCTTCGGTCTCAAGAACCAGAGCGCCAGCACCCTCACCCATCACGAACCCGTCACGATTTACATCGTATGGCCTTGAAGCTTTGCTAGGTTCGTCGTTTCTTCTGGAAAGGGCATGCATGGCGGCAAAGGCTGCCATCGGTAGCGGATGCATGGCCGATTCACAACCTCCAGCAACTACCACGTCAACATCACCACTGCGCAGTCGAGTAATGGCATTGGCTATTGCTTCAGTTCCTGAAGCACAGGCAGATACCGCTGTTCGAACCCCACCCCGAG
>DDPP01000057.1:8838-14541 GCA_002342255.1 Micrococcales bacterium UBA2465 | reverse complement strand
GGCATGAGCATGGGAACAGTCATGGGCAATACTCGACGTGGCCCCTTTTCCAGCAAAGTGTCATATGCGTCTAATAGAGTCCATACTCCGCCAATACCCGTGGCAAATTCGACCGCCACGCGCTCAGGAGCAACCTCGGTTATCGCGGCGTCGGCCCAAGCTTCGCGAGCTGCAATTAGAGCAAACTGGCTGGAAGGGTCTAGTCTTTTGGTTTCCTGAGGCGTAAGAATCTGATTCGCAGGTAACTTGGCTTGTCCAGCGAAAGTTACAGGTAAGTCAAATCTGGCAACCCACTCCTGCTCTAAGGTGGTGATCCCCGATTCACCGTTGAGCAGAGCCTGCCATGAAGTTTTTGCATCACCACCGAGAGGAGTAGTAGCTCCAATCCCGGTGACAACGATTTTTTGATTCAAGTTAATTTAGCCCTGGGCGTTAGTGATGAAATTAACTGCATCACCAACGGTAACTAAGTTTGCGACCTCTTCGTCCGGGATCTTAACGCCGAATTTCTCTTCTGCGTTAACAACGATGGTCATCATTGAGATTGAGTCAATGTCAAGGTCGTTAGTGAAGGACTTACCCATTTCTACTGAACTTGGGTCGATGCCGGTCTCTTCGTTAACGATTTCTGCAAGTCCTGCTAGAACTTCGCCTTGTGAAAGTGCCATTAATTGCTCCTTGGTTTGATTGATGTTGTCTGGGTTAAGTTTAGGGCAAGACCACGACTTGAGCCGCGAAGGCTAGCCCCGCTCCAAAGCCGATTTGCAGGGCTAAACCACCTGATTTCACGGTGCCATCCTGCAAAAGTTGGTGCATAGCCAGTGGAACGCTGGCAGCTGAGGTGTTTCCGGTATTGGCGATATCTCTGGCGACAGCAACGTGTTCGGGGAGTTTTAGTTGCTTAACCATCTCGTCGATTATTCGCATGTTGGCCTGATGCGGAACTAGAGCAGCCAAGTCATCGGCCTTAATTCCAGCAACATCCAAGGCCTGTTGAGCGACCTTAACCATCTCCCAAACGGCCCAACGGAATACCGTTTGTCCATCCTGCCTGACTGTAGGCCACGAGGAAGTTCCATCACGAAATTCTAAGAGCGAATGAGTCATGCTAACTGAAGACCAGTGAGAGCCATCGGAACCCCACACTGTTGGTGCAATACCTGGTTCGTCGGAAGGGCCAACGATGGCTGCTCCTGCACCATCGGCTAACAGAAAGGAAATAGATCTATCAGTTGGATCAATGAAGTCAGAAAGTTTTTCAGCGCCAACGACCAAAACGTACTCTGCGATTCCTGAACGAACTAAAGAATCAGCTTGAGCTATTCCATAGCAATATCCAGCGCAAGCTGCAGAAATATCGAAAGCTGGAGCGGGACTTGCACCAACCAGTTCAGCCAACATGGTGGCAGCTGATGGAGTTTGGTAAGGGTGACTAATTGTGCTGAATATAACTGCACCGATTTGTTTTGGATCGATACCTGCTCCGGAGATTGCTTCCTTAGCGGCGGATACCGACATGTCCATCAGTGATTGGTTCTCACCAGCTCTTCTCCTAGTGATGATTCCAGTGCGCTGTCTAATCCATTCATCTGAAGAGTCGATTGGACCAGCGATGTCATCATTGGTAACAATTAGTTCACCGCGGGTAGCGCCAAGTGAATAAATCCTGGAATACTTTCTGGTTTCGTATTGGTTAAGTTTCATAGCGCTTGACTAACCTCTTCCTATGAGTGCATTTGCAACTTCAATATCTGCTGGAGATTTGAGTGCAACAATTTCAACATTCGCCATTCCACGCTTAGCTAGTCCAGCTAAAGTTCCAGCGGGGGATACCTCGATAACTCCAGTGACACCCGAAGCAACCATTTGATTCATACATAGATCCCAGCGCACAGAGTTTGCTACCTGACCAACTAGAAGTTTCATATACTGAGCTGCTGTTTCAATAGTTTGACCCGATTGATTAGACCAGATTGTTTTGTTTGGTTCGGAAAGTTCGAGTTTGTCAGCAAAACTTTCAAGTTCAGAAACTGCAGAACTCATCGACTTAGTGTGAAAAGCCCCGGCAACGGCCAGAGGAATTACTTTTGTGCCCTCAACCGGGTTAGCAACCAGGGCTTCAATACCACTGGCTGACCCGGCGGCAACAATTTGGCCAGCTCCGTTGTAATTAGCTGCTGAAAGTCCAAGGCTGGTTAGTTTCTCCACGACTGCATCTTGCTCTCCACCTAGAACAGCCGCCATGGCAGAATTTTCTGAGGCGGCAGCGGCTTTAGCCATTGCCTTGGCTCTGACATCAACCAATGACATTGCCTGCTCTTGGCTCAGGATTCCAGCTAGGTACCCGGCAGGAACTTCACCAACCGAGTGACCGGCAACAGCAGAGAAGTTTTTGGCTAGCAGGTTGGCACTGGCAATGCTTGCCGCAACAATTAGCGGTTGAGCAATAGCGGTGTCTCTAATAGTTGCTTCTTCACTTACAGTTCCGTGCTTGATCAAATCCATTTTGATTACATCAGAAAGCAGTTCAATGTTGCTTCGATACTCCGGTAGCTCCAACCAAGCCGACATGAAACCAGGCTTTTGCGAACCTTGACCTGGGCATAGCAAAGCAATCATGGTTAGGCGTCTCCGCCGGCAGTTCCGCTAGTTCCAGCAGTCACATCTAGCAAACGATACTTATCGATTGCTTGTTGCGGTGCATCAGCAGATACTTCGCCACGAGAGGCGAGTTGTTGCAAAATGCGAACGGCAATGGAAGGTCCATCAATCTTAAAGTGTCTTCTGGCTGCTGCTCTGGTGTCAGAGAAGCCGAAGCCATCAGCACCGAGAGTTGCATACTCGCCTGGAATCCACTTACGAATCTGATCAGGAACCTGATGCATGTAATCGGAAACACCAAGGAATGGTCCAGGTGCTCCGGCAAGTTTGTTGGTGACGAATGGCAGTGAAACTGATGAGCCAGGGTTTAGGAACTTCTGCTCATCTTTGGCAAGAGCGTCTCTGCGTAACTCGGTCCATGAGGTAACTGACCAAATGTCTGCAGAAACATTCCAGTCATCCATTAGAAGTTTTTGCGCTTCGTAAGCCCAAGGTAATGCAACACCTGAAGCTAAAATCTGTGCCTTCTTATTACTTTCAGGTCCAACGCTTACCCGGTGAATACCTCTGACAATCCCATCGACATCGACCAGGGCAGGTTCAGCTGGTTGCAGGATTGGCTCGTTATAAACAGTTAGGTAGTAAATAACATTTGGATCTTGGTGAGTTCCACCATACATTCTTTCCAAACCTGATTTGATGATGTGGGCAATTTCATATCCATAAGCAGGGTCATAGCTGATTACTGCATTGTTAGTTGCGGCAATTATCGGTGAATGACCATCCGCGTGCTGCAATCCTTCACCGGTAAGAGTTGTCTTACCAGCGGTTGCACCAATCAAGAATCCTCTTGAAAGTTGGTCGGCAGCAGCCCAAATAGAGTCAGCGGTTCTTTGGAATCCAAACATGGAGTAAAACACATAGAACGGAATCATTGGCTGACCCTGAGTTGCGTATGAGCTCGCAGCAGCCGTGAATGCCGCAACCGAGCCTGCTTCATTTATACCGGTGTGCAAGATTGCCCCAGCTTCGCTTTCCTTATAAGAAAGAAGTAGGTCACGGTCAACCGAAATGTAGTGCTGACCTTTCGGGTTGTAAATCTTTGCGGTTGGGAAGAAAGCATCCATTCCGAAAGTTCTAGCTTCGTCGGGAATGATTGGAACAATTCTTGGACCAAGGCCTGGGCTGCGCAGCAGATCCTTTAGCAATCTTACGAAGGCCATAGTGGTTGCAATCTCTTGATTGCCAGATCCCTGTTTTGCAACTTCGTAAGCTTTTTCATCAGGAAGATCGAATGAGACATACTTGGTTCTGCGCTCAGGTAGGTAACCACCTAGTGCACGTCGGCGTTCATGCATGTATTCAATTTCAGGAGAGTTAGCTGCTGGTTTGAAATATGGCGGTTGGTATGGATCAGCTTCTAATTGAGCATCGCTAATCGGTATGTGTAAATCGTCCCGGAATGCCTTCAGGTTTTCTAAGGTCAGTTTCTTCATTTGGTGGGTAGCGTTTCTACCTTCAAAAGATTTACCTAGGCCGTAGCCCTTGATGGTCTTAGCAAGAATGACCGTTGGCTGGCCCTGATGGGCCAAAGAAGCAGAGTAAGCGGCGTAAATCTTCTTATAGTCGTGACCGCCGCGTTTTAGAGCCCAAATTTGGTCGTCAGTTAGCTGTGAAACAAGGGCAGCTGTTCTTGGATCTCTGCCGAAGAAGTTTTCACGGATGTATGCACCGTCCATGGTCTTGAATGTTTGGTAGTCACCGTCGGGAGTGCTGTTCATAAGGTCTACTAGAGCACCATCGGTGTCAGCCGCCAGCAGTGCGTCCCATTCACGACCCCAAACCAACTTGATGACGTTCCAACCAGCACCTTTAAAGAAGGCTTCAAGTTCTTGGATGATTTTTCCATTTCCACGAACCGGCCCATCAAGTCTTTGCAGGTTGCAATTCACAACGAAAGTTAAGTTATCTAGGCCATCATTTGCTGCAAGTTGCAGTGCACCTCTTGATTCGACTTCGTCAAGTTCACCGTCACCGAGGAAAGCCCAAACGTGCTGACCAGAAGTGTCCTTGAAGCCACGACCTTGAAGGTAGCGGTTGAATTGTGCTTGGTAGATTGCATTGATTGGTCCGATACCCATGGAAACAGTTGGGAATTGCCAGAAGTTTGGCATCAGTCTCGGGTGCGGGTAAGAAGAGACGCTGCCGGCCACATGTGATTTCTCTTGACGGAAACCATCCAGTTGCTCTTCGGTAAGTCGGCCTTCCAAGAATGCTCTGGCATATGGACCGGGGGAAGCGTGTCCTTGAATGAAGATTTGATCTCCACCGGAAGGGTGGTCTTGGCCTTTGAAGAAGTGGTTGAAACCAACTTCGTAGAGTGATGCAGATGATGCAAAGGTAGAAATGTGTCCACCAACTGCAATGCCAGGTCGTTGAGCTTTGTGAACTAGAACGGCAGCATTCCAACGCATCCAAGCACGGTAGGTTCTTTCAATGGCTTCATCGCCTGGGAAATTAGGTTCAGCAGAGGTTGGTATTGTGTTGATGTAATCAGTAGTGATGCCTTGGTTCAGGTTTAACTGAAGCTGCTCGGAGCGCTTGAGCAGAGTGAGCATTATTTCACGTGCTCGCTCAGTGCCATGAACTCTGGCGAGAGCGTCAAGTGATTCAAGCCACTCTCTAGTTTCTTCTGGATCACGGTCAATCTGACCGCCCTGATTAGCGCCTTGGTTGTTCACGGACAACGAATCCTCTTTCGGTTATTGATGTTTTGGACAGCAAAGGACCAAAACTGAATAAACTGGGGGCGGACCCGATTAGGTCCCTAAGTAAGTTTAGGGTCTTATTTGAAGGCGTAGTCTATTAAGCGACACACTCGTCGAAGGAGAACATAATGTCACTGATTATTGGCGATTTAGCCCCAGATTTCACACTTACCAACCAATTTGGCGAGGAAGTTACCTTATCAAGCTTTAGAGGCGTCAAACCGGTGGTCTTGGTCTTTTATCCACTGTCTTTCTCTGGAATTTGCACCGGTGAACTTTGTGAAATTAGAGACAATTTTGACAGTTTTGCCTCAGCCGATGTTGAACTTATGGC
>DDPP01000057.1:0-8767 GCA_002342255.1 Micrococcales bacterium UBA2465 | reverse complement strand
GACTTCTGGCCCCACGGGCAGGTAGCCAGGGATTATGGGGTTTTCTTAGAGGAACATGGCATTGCTAACCGTGCAACCTTTGTAATCGATAAGGCTGGCGCATTGGTGGCTAAGTTCATTACCGCTCCGGGTCAGGCTAGATCCCTAGACGAGTATGACAAGGCTTTGGCAACACTAAAGGCCTAGACTGCGGTATAGTTTTCTAGTTGCCTTTTCGGCAATGAAGTGAAGAAGAGGGCCTTTAGCTCAGTTGGTAGAGCGCCACGCTTACACCGTGGATGTCATCGGTTCGAGCCCGGTAGGGCCCACTTTTTCTTTTAAGGCTCATAAAAATGGGGCTAGCAGTAGAATTTCGCTATGGATTCCAGTAAATATCAGCCACCTGTCAGACGCTCGCTTACTGATGAGGAACTTGCCGCCCGAGTTAATTTAGCCACCAGCACCAATACCGGTGTCGAAGCGTTGATGGACCTTCTAGTTGCCCAAGAAGCTCTTCGGGCTCAGGAAGACGCTGAGATTCAAGCCTGGGTTTTACAAATGGAAGCAGATGGCTCTGCGGAGGCAGTCGCTGCCTTGGCCAAATTCAGAGGCCAGGCCGTTCCGCCATCAGAAACTGTGGCAGTCCCAAATCCAGATCAAACAACCGATCCAGAAGCTCAAATTCCTGAACCTTTCTCTTGGTTGCAACCTGAAGAGGTGGTTGAAGAGGCCGTCATTGAGGTAGTTACCCAACCAGAGCCAGAGGCAACCGAAGTTTTTGACGAAGTTTTTGAGGAACCAGCACTTTCTCCAGTCGGAACTGAAACTCAGGATGAATTCGAAAGCCTAATCATTGCTGCAGCGGCTGAAGAAGAACTAACCGCTCTCGAACAAGAGCAGGCACCCGAGGATGCCGCGACTGGGCCAAAGAACATTCTTATTCCTTCCGACAAGCATCGGAACAGACGACCTATTTCGCAGCTATTCGTTTGGTTAGGCGCAACATCAACAATCGTTCCGATTTTGTTGAGCATGATGTTATTGAGTTTTGGTTTGAGTCTGAATGCAGCAATCATTGACATTGTTGTTGGCTATCTGGTTGCTGGAATCATCGTCTCGATTTCTGCTCTTGCTGGAAAGCGATCTGGCTTATCGACGGCGATAATCTCTAGGGCAATTTTTGGAGTTTGGGGAAACACGGTTCCGCTGACTTTCGTCGCCTTATCAAGGATTGCTTTAACCGCATTGCTGATTTACGGGGGATTAGTCGTTTCCAACGGAGTGTTTACCGGTGTGCCTGATTACAATTCGATTTTGGCAACAGTTTTGGGGATGAACATCAGTTATGGATTAGCCGTTGCGAGCTTAATTTCTCTGGTTATTTTTGGTTTGGCTTTTGTCTCTGGCCAAGGAAGCAGAGTCCTGCAATATGTTTTCAGTGGACTTGCAACACTAGCCGTATTCGGTAGCTTTTTTGGTTTAGTTGGTTCAAAACTGGCTTTTAAGGTTTCAGGCTCAGCCGATATCTTCAGCAAAGAATCTCTGGCTGGCGTTTCACTGGTAGTGATGGTAATCACGGTGCTCTGGGTTGCTGTTGGGCCAAATCTTTCAAAAGCGATTCCGATGAAGCGACGCGGCTATAAAGTTTTCCTCGCTTTGCTAGGTTCTCAGGTAGTTATTCCAATTGCGGTAGCTCTTTTTGCAGTTGCTTGGTTGGGCCCCGAGTCAATGCGTTATGTCGGGCTGCCAATCGATTTGAATTTGTTCAAGCAGATTGTTGCCGGATCCATGCTCAGCTGGGCCGGGACACTGTTTTTCTCAGGCGTAGCTATGGCAATTTTTTATATTGCTCTCCTATCCTTCAAGAGTTCAACCCTGGATCTGGTTTCTTTGTTTAGTTTCAAAGGAAAAGTTGGTGCCAGGTTTATCGTTCTAATTCTGACTCTAGGAATGTTGGCGCTATTCGCTCAGCAACCGGTTGAACTTACCATCGAGTATGTCAGCAATGTCTTTGCCCTGATCGCAGCTCTTTCTGCTGGCTGGATAGGCATGTTTATGGTGGATGTTGCTCTGCGTCGGATCGCCTATCACGAACTCTCCCTGACTCGTTCCTATGGTTTCTATGGAAAGTTCAATGTTTTATCCATCATCATCTGGTTAATTTGCTCAGCAGCAGCATTGCTGTTGATTCCGATTCAGTTGGTCGGTTTACTGTGGACTGGTTATGTAGGCGAGATGTTTGGTTTGACCAATGCGATTGGTTCGCAAGCCGTGGGCTTCCTGATGGTAATTGTGTTGGCCAAAGTTCTGACTTTGATTATTCGCATCCCTCAGATTCGAAAACAAGAACGTGAAGTTCGTGAAGTTGAAGCTCGCAGAGAGCAACTGAACGACATCTTTATCGGCCAAGAATCATGATTCTAAGTTCACTGGTTGCCGAGTTTGAAAAGATTTGGCCTAGTAGTCACGCAGAGCCATGGGATGTTGTCGGCTTAGTTTCTGGAAATAGTAAGAGAGAAGTCAAAAAGATTCTGCTAACCGTAGACCTCACTGAAGAAGTTATCAGTGAAGCAATAAACCTGGAAGTTGATTTAATTTTTGCTCACCACCCACTCTTACTTAAAGGAATTAACACTGTCGAAGAGTCAACAAGTAAAGGTTCACTGCTTTCAAAGCTGATCAAATCTGACATAGCTTTGTTTGCTGCTCATACCAATGCTGATGTTCAAAGAACCGGAACCTCGGCGGCCCTAGCTAATGCCTTGAAGTTGAAAAATCAAAGAGTTCTAGTCGAAACAGCTCCAGGTCTAGGTTTGGGGATCATCGGGGAACTTGAGAATTACAGTTTGGGAGATCTTGCTGGAACTTTGAATCAAGTGTTGCCAGCAACGGCCACCGGTGTTCGAGTGGCAGGAGATTTCCAGGCTAAAGTATCGAAAATAGCCTTATGCGCTGGAGCTGGAGATTCTTATTTACAGGTGGCTCTTGATGCTGGGGCAGATGTATTCATCACTTCTGATCTTCGTCACCACCCTGCACAAGAGATTTTGGAACTTGCCAAAGCCCGAAGGCAGAGCTTTTTCCTGATAGACATTTCCCATTGGGCGGCTGAATATATTTGGCTGGAACAGGCCAAGGCAGACTTGAACCATTTAGGGCTCGAGACAGTAATCAGCGATATCAGAACCGACGTTTTTGATTTCCTGATGAACATTCCAAGGAGCGTTAATGAATCTTGACCAGGACGGACAATCTGCTCTGTTCAAACTTTCGGAGATTGATAACGAGCTGACCAGACTAAAGTTTGAGATTAGCAAAGTTAGCGAATCTGCTGAACTTTTGGCACTGCAAACCGAACTTAGCTCAAGCTCTGAGGGTCTGATTGAGGCTAGAACTAAGTTCGAGAACTTAGACAATCAAGTAGCTCGGATTGAAGACGACATACGTCTGGTCGATGAAAGATTGAATCGAGATAAGGAACGACTAAACCAAACCAGTTCAAGTAAAGATGCCATGGGTATTCAACATGAGATTGACGGGTTGACCAACCGCAAAACCACTCTTGAAGAAATGGAGTATGGGTTACTGGGCGAACTTGAAGAGGCTGAGAAAGATCTCCAGAAGATTACAGAAAATCGCGAACAACTCAACAGCAAGATTCTCGCTATTCAAGACGAAATCCAGAGCAGGGTTGAGAAACTCAAATTAGAGGGAAGGAAACTATCAGCAGACCGACTAATCGTGGCCGCAAAAGTTTCTGAGGAAATACTTTCTCGATACGAAAAGCTCTCTGCCAGGCAGCCGGCGGTTGGAAAGATTATCGATAGGGCCTGCTCAGCCTGTCACATGACTCTCACCGTCGGTGCAATCGACCAGCTCACTTCGCTTGCCGAAGATGAGCTGGGTAGTTGTCCTGAGTGCCAAGCCATGATTGTCAAATGAGACAGATAGTAATTGAAGCTGATGGTGGCTCTAGAGGAAATCCAGGACCGGCTGGTTCTGGTGTAATTCTTTACGACGCGGCTAGCCGAGAGGTTCTCGCTGAGGCTGCCGTGTATATCGGCATAGCTACCAATAACGTCGCTGAATACAGAGCCATTCTCGTCGGCGTTGAACTTGCCAATCAGTTAGATGCAAATGCCGAACTGGTGATTCGGATGGACAGCAAATTAGTTGTTGAGCAAATGTCAGGTCGTTGGAAAATTAAGCACGAGAACATGGCTGAACTTTCAGAACTGGTTGGCAAGGCTCTGGGAACTCGCAAATATTCATTTGAATGGATTCCGAGAGAACTCAACACCAAAGCCGACTCTTTAGCTAACCAGGCCATGGATTCTGAACAAACCTCGATCAGAAACTTCGCTAAGCCGGAGGTTGCAGCAGATCCGGAATACAACAAGAGCCAACCAAGTTCTGTAAGAGCGCCGCGGGATATAAAACATAAATTGACCACAGTAATTTTGGTTAGGCACGGCCGAACGGAGCTAACAGAAACAAACAGGCTATCGGGTAGGGATGGCGCAGATCCTTCGCTATCAGAGTCTGGGTTGTTGGATGCAAAAGCTGTTGCCAATGAGCTGGCAAAATTTTCAATAGCAAAACCATTTGACAATTTACCTCGGCCTACGGTTTTGCTTTCGTCACCCTTGTCCAGAACAAAACAGACTGCAGCCGAAATCGCTCTGAAGTTGGACCTGGAAATTACAATTTTGCCTGAAGCTGCGGAGATTTCTTTCGGCGAGTGGGATGGTCACACCAATGCAGAAGTTGAGCAGAAATGGCCTGAACTTTTTGCCAGATGGCGAGGGGATATTGAAATGCGCCCACCGGGTGGTGAGTCGCTGGCCGAATTCGATGGACGTGTTCTGACTGGGTTCAACAAGATAGTCACCGAATATGAAGGCGAATCTGTAGTTTTGGTAAGTCATGTCATGCCCATTCGTGGCCTTGTTCGCAAGGCCATGGCTGCGCAATGGGAAGCATACTGGCGAGTAAGCGTTGCTCCCTGCTCCATAACGGTGCTTAGATTCTGGGGCGAAGAGGCTGCTGAGATAGCCTGTGTAAATTACTCTGGTCATCTATAGGGTTGCTGGTTTAGTCTTATCTTTGAAGGGTCGGCCAGGCGATCGCGGCAGGTAAAACTGACGAGGAACGTCCGGGCTCCAAAGAGCAAAGCGGTGGGTAACACCCACTCGGTGTGAACCGCAAGAAAGTGCAACAGAAAGTAAACCGCCAATTTATTGGTAAGGGTGAAACGGTGGTGTAAGAGACCACCAGCGTTCTAGGCAACTAGGGCGGCTAGGTAAACCTCGCTTGGAGCAAGGTCAGATAGAAGACGTTTGAGAGCTGCTCGCTCGAGTCTTCGGGTAGACCGCTTGACGACAGTGGTAACACTGTTGCTAGATAGATGATCGTCACCGTAAGGGACAGAACCCGGCGTATCGGCCGACCCTCACTATTATTTTTTAGCTTGCTTCTTTGCCCAAAAAGCAGCCCCTAGGATTCCCGCGCTGTTTCTGTTTTCAGCAGGGACAATAGGAGTCTTCAGTTTGAGCAGCGGAAGAAATTGCTCGTGCTCTCTTGAAACTCCTCCGCCAACAATAAACAGATCTGGTCGCAACAAAAACTCCAGAGTTGAGAAATATTTTTGCAAGCGTTTTGCCCACTGGGCATAAGTCAGACCCTCTCGCTCTTTAGCAGAAAATGCAGCTTGAGATTCGTAGTCGACACCATCGATTTGGATGTGTCCTAGTTCAGAGTTTGGCACTAACTTCCCATTGAAAAGTAGTGCTGTGCCGATACCTGTTCCAAGAGTTGTCATGATTACTAAACCTTTTTTGTTTCTGGCTGCCCCGAAACGAGCCTCAGCTAAACCAGCTGCATCGGCATCGTTGATAACGTGAACCTCACGCTTTAGTTCGCTTTCAAAAAGTTTGTCAGCATCCAAGCCAATCCATTTGTTGGAAACATTGGCAGCCGACATGGTCACACCTTTTTGGACAACAGCTGGAAAACAAATCCCCACTGAGAGATTGTCGGTGTCGGGGAAAGAACCGATCATTTGGCGCAGAGTTTCGGCAATGGCTTGTGGAGCTCCACCTTTTGGAGTTTCAAATCTTAGCCGTTCAGTCAGAAGTGTGCCTTCTTTAGTATTTACCAGCGCGCCCTTGATGCCGGTGCCACCGATGTCAATGCCTATCGCTCTTTTGCTCATTTGTCTCCTCTAAGCCAAGGTTAATATGTCAACGCCATTTTCCGTGACAGCCAGAGTGTGTTCAAACTGCGCGGTAATACTTTTGTCTTTGGTTACCACAGTCCAGCCATCGGGCCAGATTTCCCATTGGTGGGTCCCAAGGGTGAGCATCGGTTCAATGGTGAAGGTCATCCCTACTTCACAGATGTCTGAATAAAGTGGTGCAGAGTCATAATGGGGGATGACCAGCCCGCTGTGGAATGCTTCACCGATACCGTGGCCGGTAAAGTCTCGAACCACTCCGTAGTTGAATCTTTTTGCATAAGTTTCGATAGTCCTGCCGATGATGTTCACCTCGCGACCGGGGGCAACCGCCGCCATACCGCGTTGCAGAGCCTCCCTAGTTCGTTCAACCAGCAACGCTATCTCCTCAGGCACAAGTCCAACCAAAAAAGTTTGGTTGCTGTCGCCGTGAAAGCCGTCAAGGTAAGCGGTGACATCGATGTTGATGATGTCGCCTTCTCTGAGCTCTGTGTCGTCAGGGATTCCATGGCAAATGACCTCGTTTATGGAAGTGCAGCAGGATTTTGGATAGCCACGGTAGCCAAGCGTGGAAGGGTAGGCACCATTTTGGATTAGAAAGGTATGAACAATCTTGTCTAAATCGTCGGTTGTAATACCTGGCTTAGCCTGCGAGCCAGCTAGCTCGATAGCTTGAGCGGCTAACTTACCGGCAGCTCTTATCTTCTCGATCTGGTCAGGAGTCTTTATGTTGCTGCCAGTGAACTTTTCCGGAGCTGGTCTACCAACGTAGTGTGGCTTAGTGAGGCTTGCAGGAACTTCAAGTCGTTTAGAGATTTTGCCTGGAATTAGATATCCAGTGTTCTCATCTCTAGGCATGGAACAAGTTTAGATTGTGCTGCCACTATGCTCATGATTGAAACGCATGGGAGTCCAATTGGAGCAAGAATTTTGGTTTAACACCAAGACCGGTCAAGTTGAAGTCGGCAAGCAAACTCTTGCGGTCTATCGAATTGGACCTTTCAAAACTCGGCAAGAGGCTGAAAAGGCGTTTGAGATTCTCAGATCTAGATCTGAACGATGGCAAGAGGAAGACGAAAATCAGTCGTGAGAATGCTCAGGGCCAGGAAAAGTTCCTTCAGCAACCTGCGATTTATATTCTTCGGCAGCTCTTAGCAGGTCTGTTCTCATTTGGGCAAACTGCTTCACGAACTTACGAGGCTTACCAGGATATAAACCTGCGAAATCAGTCCAAACCAAAATCTGGCCATCAGTTGAGTTACCTGCTCCGATGCCTATAGTTGGAATTTCCAAAAGTTTAGTTACCTCAGCGGCAAGATCAGCAGGCACCAGTTCCAATACGACAGAGAAAGCACCTGCCGCTTGGACCGCAAGGGCATCTTCAATTAGAGCTTGGGAACCCTCACCTCGACCTTGAACTTTAAAGCCGCCAAGATTGTTAACTGATTGGGGAGTGAAACCAATGTGTCCCATTACTGGTATTCCGGCTTTGGTTAGTGCCTCAATTTGACTAACACTTCTGAGTCCACCTTCAAGTTTCACGGCATCGGCACCAGTTTGCTTCATGAGTTTTATTGCATTCTCTAAAGCAACTTCTGCACTTGGTTCATAACTGCCAAAAGGCATGTCCACAACGACTAGAGAGCGCTTTGTAGCTCTTGCCACAGCTCTTCCAAATGGGATCATTTCCTCAACGGTTATCGGGAGAGTTGTTTCATAACCCAGCACATTATCTGCGGCAGAATCACCGACCAAGACAACTTCAATGCCGGCTTCATCGAAAATTCCAGCAGTTATGCTGTCGTAAGAAGTTAGTGCAGCGAACTTCTTACCTTCAGCCTTGAAAGACTGGAGGGTTGAAGTCCTAATCATTTTCGGTTGTAACTCGTTCAATGTTTATCCCTTGTATTTGTTGGTGATTGGCAACCTGCGGTCTCGTCCAAAGGCCATGCCAGTAATCTTTGGCCCAATCGCACCCTGTCTTCTTTTCCATTCAGAGCGGTCAACCATGGTCAAAACTTTCTTAACTAAATCCCGCTTGAAACCAAAAGCTACTATTTGATCGATTGATTTTCGTTGGTTAATGTAAGCGTCCAGAATCGCATCCAACACGTCGTAAGGTGGGAGGCTGTCCTGATCTACTTGGTCTGGTCTTAGTTCAGCCGAAGGTGCTTTATCAATCGAACTTGTCGGAATTGGTTCCACTTCGCCCTTGGCTAGAGCATAACTGTTGCGCCATCTTGCCAAATCCCAAACTAGGGTTTTCTCGACATCTTTCAAAGGTGCGTATCCGCCAACGGTGTCACCGTAAATAGTTGAGTAACCAACGGCAAGTTCAGTCTTGTTTCCTGTAGTAAGAGTTAGCATGCCATGTTTGTTGCTTAGTGACATGAGAATGACTCCACGCACTCTAGCTTGTAAGTTTTCAGCAGCAACACCATCGAGTGTTAGTTGCTCCTCGAAAGGCTTAACGAGTTTCTCAATTGGTTGGACCTGGTAATTGATACCTCTTCTACTGGCTAGGTCAAACGCGTCATCTTTCGAGCCAGGAGA
>DDPP01000002.1:3571-10010 GCA_002342255.1 Micrococcales bacterium UBA2465 | reverse complement strand
ATGGGTGAACTAGAGCGCGGTGGTTGCTCCGGCCTATTTGGTTTCTATGTGAACAACGATCCAGGTAACCCTGAGCGTTACTTGGTAAACATGTATCACGGTGGACTAGGTCTACCAGACGAGTCTTACTACCACGATGAGAAATATGCTGCATTCCGTGACGCATATGTTCCATACATCTCAAAGATGTTGGAACTATCTGGTTGGTCAGCTGCAGATGCTGATGCAGATGCAAAGAAGATCTTGGCTTTCGAAACTGCTCTGTCTAAGCACCACTGGAATGTAGTTGATTCTCGTGATGCAGAGAAGACATACAACCTAAGATCTTTTGATGAACTAAATGAAATGATGCCAACTTTCGATTGGGCTGCATACCTAAACGGAATGAAGTTTGATAGCAAAGTTCTTTTCGAAACCGTTGTGATGATGCCTTCATTCTTTGAAGGAATCAAAGATGTTTTCAACGCAGACAACCTAGAGAGCATCAAGCTCTGGTTGAAGTGGCAGGTCATTAACTCAACCGCTCCATACCTAAGCGATGACTTTGTTAACACTCGTTTTGATTTCTACGGCAAGACCCTTACCGGTCAACCAGAGATGCGTGCTCGTTGGAAGCGCGGTGTTCAACTAGTTGAATCTACTTTGGGTGAGGCTGTTGGAAAGATTTATGTTGAGAAGCATTTCCCACCGGCAGCTAAAGCTCGCATGGATGAACTAGTCAAGTGGTTGATCAAGGCTTATGAAGAGTCAATCAAGAACCTTGATTGGATGACAGAAGAAACCAAGCAAAAGGCTTTGGTAAAGCTTTCTAAATTCAATCCAAAGATTGGTTACCCAAACAAGTGGAAGGATTACTCAACACTTGTTATCGACAGAAACGATCTGGTTGGTAACGTTCGTCGCGCATCGGCATGGCAAGCAGACAAGGAAGCAGCCAAGATTGGTGCTCCGCTAGATCGTGACGAGTGGTTCATGACTCCACAAACTGTCAACGCTTATTACAACCCTGGCTTCAACGAAATCGTTTTCCCTGCAGCCATCTTGCAGCCTCCATTCTTTAGCTTGGATGCAGATGATGCAATCAACTTCGGTGGAATTGGTGGAGTTATCGGTCACGAAATCGGTCACGGTTTCGACGACCAGGGTTCAAAGTATGACGGTGATGGAAAGCTAGTTTCATGGTGGACCGAAGATGACCGTAAGGCTTTCGAAGAAAGAGCTAAGGGTCTAATCGATCAATACAACGAGCTAAGCCCAGAAGCACTTTCCGATGAATTCAAAGTCAATGGCGCGCTTACCATTGGTGAGAACATCGGTGACCTTGGTGGAATCACCATTGCTTACAAGGCATACCTGATGAGCCTAGACGGCAAAGAGCCTGAGGTTATTGATGGTCTGACCGGTGCTCAGCGCTTCTTCCTGTCATGGGGCTTGATTTGGCGGGGTAAGTCACGTGATGAGATTGCTATTCAGCGCCTTGCCACTGACCCTCACTCACCAAGCGAGTTTCGCTGCAACCAGGTTGCTCGTAACTTCGATGAGTTCTATAACGCATTCGATGTGACTGATGCAGATGCCATGTGGTTGGAGCCAAGCAAGCGCGTTTCTATCTGGTAACAGATGAAATTATGGCTCCGGCTCATCTGGGCCCAGTTGAGTTGGCGTTTTCGCGGCAAGCTCTCGGTAGCTGATACCGGGTATCGAGAGTTTGTCGTTTGGCCAACCGATATAGACCTATTCATGCATATGAACAATGGAGTCTTTCTTACACTGTTGGACCTAGCACGGCTGGACCTAATGAAGCGAGCTCATGCTTGGCAGGAACTCAAGAGAGCTAAAGTGCATCCGGTTGTCGTTGCTGAAACTATTACTTTCAGAAAATCGCTGACTCCCTGGTTAAAATTTGGTGTTGAAACCAAAATTCTAGGTTGGGATGAAACCGCATTTTTTATTGGTCAACGTTTTGTGGTTGGTAACGAGATTTATGCAGAAGCAGTTGTTAAGTTGCGTTTCCTAAAATCACCTAAAGGAACACCAACCCCAGCTGAAGTAAATCTTCTTCTAGGTGGTTGGCCTAAAGACGAACCTAAATTACCTGACTGGGTTATTGCCTGGAATCAAGCTGCTGCTTTACCTAAAGGCAAAGAACCAGCACCATCAAACTGGAGAGATTAGCTCACTAAAACCAGCGGTAGCGAAAACATTACCGTTTAGATCAACCACCATTGCTTCAAGTTTGTCTCGATGTCTATTTATAAAAGAATCTGCTTGAGTTCCTGCAGCAAAAGCTGCTGTTGCAAAAACATCCGCAGTAATAATGTCTTTAGCGACCACTGTTACTTGAAGTAATTGGTTTGCCTTTTCCCTGCCAGCTTTAGGATTCCAAATATGTTCCCCACGTTCTGTATTTCCTGAAGTTGCAACAGCATGGAACTCTGAATCATTTAGATCTAGAACTAAAAGCGCTCCAGAATCTTCGCTGGCAATACTAATTGGTTTTGAAACACCAATTCGTTTTGGTTTTCCTGCAGAAATATTTTCACTCAACAAAATGTCACCGCCAGCATTGATGGCGAAGTCAGTAATACCTAACTCGGTTAATTTATTGGCAGCTCGCTGGGTTGCCCAGCTTTTTACTAAACCGGAAGGGTCAAAAGTATTTTGCGGAGTCATTGCGGAAAACCAACCTTCAGTTTCCTTTTCACACTTCTCACATTCATTCCAGATGTATTCAACTTCTTCCGGAAGTCTGGACATGGATACTTCACCGCGAGCTAATCTGCTCAGCGGAGAAAAATGTTTATAGAGCGAAAACATTTCATCAGCCTCATGCAATACAAGTGTTGATTGAGTGATAGCTCGTTTAACTTCAGCCGCATCAAACTCGCTTCGACCCCAATACTGAAAGGCGGTGCCCATGCAATATTCGAGGTGACGGAACTCTTCCATTAGAACTGACTTAGCGCGCTATCTAGGGCTTGCATGAAAGCATCAGTTGTGAATGTCGCACCAGACATCATTGAGGTGTCGAAATTACCACTCTGAGCATCAAGAGCTAACTGAATCAGGTAAGGAAATGCACCGCCTCTGCCTTGGGTGGCCCCAGCCTGAATCATGCTGATGTCAGTGATTTGTGAACCTGTCTTGGTAACAGAAAGCTGCACTGTTCCATACCGGTAATAGATCGGGTCACTGGTCTTAGTTACCGAGTCAGAGGGGGGTTGAGTATCGGTTGGAGTCGGGTTCGTAGTTGGAGTCTTGGTTGTTGTTGGACTGCCGGTTGGGCTCTTGGTTGGAGTGTGAGTAGTGCTTCCAGTTGGATTACTCGTGGGAGTTCCAGTATCGGTAGGGGTGGTTGGACCAGCAGTGAAACTGTTGGACTTAGCGTTAGCCCCCACCTCGAAACCGGTTACTACGGTGGCAAGGCTGATAACGCCCATTACAACTTGGCTAGATTTTCTCACCAGGCAAACTCCTCTGCATGTATTTGTTGAGCTGGAACACCAACTCTTTCTAAAGACTTTTCAACTGATCTAGTGAAAGCTACTGGACCACAAACATAAATGTCCGAGTTCTTCACTTTAGGCACCATTGCTAACAAAGCTTGATCTTCATGGAAAGCGTCGTGCTTACCTTTAGGTAACCAAGAATCAACCCCTCTTCGGTTTCCGTCAAGGATGTGTATATAGAAACCTCGCCGTTTAGCTATTTCTTGTAATTCACTGATTAGCGGAGCATCTTCTTTATCTCTCACTCGATAGATGATGCTAACTTCACCTGGCTTAGCTGAAATGTTTTCAGCTAGAGCTCTAATTGGTGGAGCACCAATGCCAGCTGCCACTAAGAGAACATCAGCCTTGCTTCTGCGCTCTTCTGTGAAAACACCATAGGGACCTTCCAAGATAACTCTGGTACCAGGCTTAATACTTTGCATCAATGCTGTGTCATCTCCACGATTACCGATAGTGAAACGAATCTCTGAATCAGTCGGAGCAGCTGAGATGCTGAATGGGTGTGCTCTCCACCATTGAGTAGCTGTGATCACTCTGACGATGAAGAACTGTCCGGATACTGCTCCGAAGCTCTTCAAGTTTTTACCTGAAACAGTTACCGAAACAGAATCGCTTGACTCACGAACCACTTTTGAAACTTTGATGCCATTGATTCCTGAGAACAAGATTGGGCTAAGCAATCTGAACCAAAGAATGTTCATCGCTACGAAGACATAACCGGCAATCCAAAAAGCTTCAGCTAAAGGTTTACCTGCAATATCAGTTCCAGTGTTGATCTGGTGAGGGATAGCCAACATCA
The DNA here is from genome assembly GCA_002342255.1 of Micrococcales bacterium UBA2465. GTDB lineage: Bacteria > Actinomycetota > Actinomycetes > Actinomycetales > Microbacteriaceae > Rhodoluna. The sequence continues at coordinate 5,699 of DDPP01000002.1, read as the reverse complement.
CCGAACCGTAACCAAAGAGGTGAACTAGATACCAAGCTTCGTAGCTGAGTTTCTTTCTTGAAATTTTGATTGAAGTTATAACCACAACAATCATCAACACCAAAGCAATTGAAGCGATAAGCAAATCTTGGATCGTATTAAGCATTATCAAGTATTCGTTGATCACATTGTTGCCATCAAGAATCGCAAAAGACCAAACCACAGCAACAAAGTGAGCAAGTACTAAATAGAGGATTGGCTTGCCTAGTTTTTTGTGTGTTTGGGTTGCCCTATCGTGACCATACAGTCTGTCTAACCAGGGCACACGAGAAATCAAAAGTGTTTGAATAAGCAAAAGATCCGTAGCCACCAAAGCCGATAGGCGTTCGATAGCCGAAAGAGCAGTCTGTAGGTCCCTGACCTGGTTAGCCCCACCATCAATAAGAAAGCTAAAAACAACCCAAAGGATGCTTAGCCAACCGATACCCTCAATAATGTCTTGGTTACGGCGCAGTCTTCGCCAGTTCTTGCCATCCAATCGAGGTCTTGGATTTGGCTCGGCTAACCTGAGGGTTGGTTGGTCTGCTATTTGGGACATAGGTAAATAATGGCGATTTAGTCTGGAAGTATTCTGAATGACACCTGAAAGCAGGCTACTAACTGTTTTGGTCTGGGATGATTGGTCTAGAGCCTAAATATAGGCAGGAATCCCAGAACTATGGAGTTTTTCGGTGCTTAGAGACGAACGCGAACAGATAGCTCAAGAAGCGATTGAACTAGTCGAGCATTGGCTGCAAGCCTCACTAAGCGAGGGTTCTAGATCTCCAGCGGAAAAGCGCCTGGCAAAAATCCTCAAGGACCCAGCCGGCCTGGATTGGACTCTAAAGTTTGTTGACCGAGTAATTAGACCAACTGACCGCAAAGTTGCATCGCATGAATTAGCCAGACTTTCCAAGAATTTACCGATGAGCTTGGGTTCTCTTGACCGGCTAACCATTCGCATTGGCGGACTACTAGCTAAACCTTTTGGATTTATTGTCATTCCAACTGCAAAAGCAAGATTGAGACAACTAGTTGGACACTTGATCGCGGATGCCAGACCTAACGCCCTAACCAAACACATTTCAAGATCTAAATCGGGCGGCATTAGATTAAACCTAAACCTGCTAGGCGAAGCTGTTCTTGGTGAGGAAGAAGCCAACTACCGTTACGAAGAAACTTTCTCGCTGCTTCGCAGAGATGATGTTGACTATGTTTCCATCAAGCTTTCTGCAGTTGCATCACAGTTGTCGATGTGGGGATTTGAAACCACAGTGCAGAGACTGGTGGACAAACTAACTCCGTTATACCAATTCGCAGCGAAAGAGAAAACCCCTAAGTTTATTAACTTAGATATGGAAGAGTATCGCGACCTAGGGCTAACAATTTTGGTTTTCAAAAAACTCTTATCTAAACCAGAATTACATAACCTTGAAGCCGGAATTGTTCTTCAGGCATATTTACCTGATGCTTTTGATGCGCTGAAAGAGCTAACCGCATTTGCCACTGAACGAGTTGCCAATGGTGGTGCTGGAATCAAAGTGAGAATTGTTAAAGGTGCAAACCTTGCGATGGAAATAGTTGATGCTAAATGGCATGGTTGGGAATTAGCAACCTATAACACGAAAGCCGATAGCGATGCGAATTACAAGAGATTAATTGATTACGCACTTGATCCAGAAAGAATCAAGAGTCTTAGAGTTGGTATTGCTGGTCACAACCTTTTTGATTTAGCTTTTGCCCATAAACTTTCAGTTCACCGTGGCGTTTCAGACCGCGTTGAATTTGAAATGCTGCAAGGCATGGCCCAACACCTAAGTAAGCAGGTGAAAGACAGCGTTGGTTCACTGCTGCTCTACACACCGGTGGTTAGACCCTCAGAATTCCAGGTTGCAGTTGCTTACCTAACCAGAAGACTTGAAGAAAATGGTTCTCCAGAGAACTTTATGTCTGGTGTTTTTGATATCACCACCAGTAGAAACGTCTTTGATCGTGAACGACTGAGATTTGAAACCTCACTTCGTCGAATGGATGAAATAGTAACCTCACCTAATCGAACACAGAATCGCCTCAGCGAAAACCCTCAAGTTCAAGCCGCATTCAGCAATGC
>DDPP01000002.1:1806-3472 GCA_002342255.1 Micrococcales bacterium UBA2465 | reverse complement strand
CTTCTTGGGCTAAAGACCCACAGGCTAGAAAAGCAACCATCCTCAAAGCTGGGGCAGAGCTAGCTAAGAGTAGAGGACTACTACTGCAGATCATGATTGCTGAAGCCGGTAAAACTTTTGCTGAAGCAGATAGTGAAATGAGCGAAGCAATTGACTTTGCTAATTTCTATGCACACTCGATTGATGATTTGTTGGAAGTGGAAAGACTTGACGGTGTCACTTTCCATCCACATCAAGTGGTGGTTGTCACACCACCGTGGAACTTCCCAGTGGCAATTGCAGCTGGTGGAGTATTAGCAGCTCTAGCTGCTGGTGCATCGGTAATCATCAAACCAGCACCGCAGGTAGTTAACTGTGCAATAGCTATGGTGAAAACACTGTGGCGAGCAGGTGTTCCTGAAGAGAATCTTCAGGTTGCTCTTGTTCCAGATAATGAACTTGGGTTGCAATTAGTTGGTAACCAGAACGTTGATTCAGTTATTCTCACTGGTGCTTTCGAAACAGCAAAACTTTTCAAAGACTATAGAGCAAGAACAAAACTGTTTGCTGAGACTAGCGGTAAAAACGGCATTGTTATTTCACCATTTGCCGATCTTGATTTAGCTGCTAATGATTTAGCTAAGAGTGCTTTTGGTCACGCAGGACAAAAATGTTCAGCGGCAAGCCTTGGAATTCTTATTGGTTCGGTCTATAAGAATCAGCAATTCCTAAAGCAACTCGTTGACTGTGTTAGTTCAATGAAGGTGGGATATGGTCCGCAAGCCGATGCAACTGTTGGTCCACTAATCGAACCACCAAGCCCGAAATTGCTTAGAGCACTAACTCAGCTGGATGCTGGTGAGAAGTGGCTATTAGAACCTAAGCAGCTTGATGACTCAGGAAGACTATGGCGACCAGGCATCAAGATTGGTATTAAGAAAGGAAGTTTCTTCCACCTAACCGAAGTATTCGGTCCTGTTTTAGGTCTTATCGAAGCTAGAAACTTAGACGAAGCTTTAGAAATCCAAAACGGGACAGAGTTTGGTTTAACTGCAGGAATTCACTCACTCAATGTCCAAGAAGTAAAACACTGGTTAGAAAGCATCGAAGCTGGAAACCTATATGTGAATAGAGGTATCACTGGTGCAATAGTTGAAAGACAACCGTTCGGTGGGTTCAAGAGATCAGCAGTAGGTTACGGTTTGAAAGCCGGAGGTAAAAACTACCTATTGCAATTCGGACATTTTGAAGATTCAGCTGATGTGACTGTTAAAACTCAGGTCGGTAACACAGATTGGTGGAGAGAAGTCATCGAACTGGTAGAACCAGAGAAACTCGATTGGCTAAACCAAGCAATTCGAAGTGATAAACACTGGGACGATTTCTATGTTCCAGAGAAACTAGACGGCGGAGATCTTGAAGTTGAGGGCAACTATCACCGCTACATTGCTGACGATAAAAATGTTGTAATTCGAGTTAGCCAGAATGCCTCGAAGGCGGAACTTGCCAGACTGGTTGTTGCCATGTACCTCCACGGGGCAACTATTTCGGTTGATCCTGGCTTCCAGTCAGCTCATGGTTTATCTGACCACCAGGTTCACTTACTAGCAGGCAGAGACTACGGTAGCTTCGCAGTTGAAAGCGAAGCGGAATTCTTCGAATCCATGTCTTCAATCAAGCCGGGAAC
>DDPP01000002.1:299-1664 GCA_002342255.1 Micrococcales bacterium UBA2465 | reverse complement strand
CGAGAGTAGTGTGAAGGCATGACTGATTACCCGCTAACCAGAACCTATAGCGATAGCCACGGTGTTGAAATTACTTTCTACGTTTGGCCAATTGAAAAACCTAAAGCAATTGTTCAAATTGCTCACGGCTTAGGAGATCACGCTAGAAGGTATGACCACTTAGCTGAAGCTCTAAACAAAGCCGGCTATAGCGTTTATGCAGATGACCACAGAGGGCACGGTGTTACTGGTAAGAAGCAGGTAACCAGTGGTCAAACCAAGACCATGGGTAACTTAGGCCCAGGTGGAATCAAAGCGGCTTTTGAGCAGGTTCACGAATTTACAAACCTAATCAAAGACGAGAACCCAGGCATGAAGGTAGTTCTGTTCGGACACTCTTACGGTTCTTTCATTGCCCAGAAGCTAGTGAACATGTATTCAGATGAATACGATGCAGTTATTCTTTCAGGCTCTTCATTGCTTGTTCCTGGTGTCTTAGGTGCAGGTGCATTTAACAAGAAGTGGGCTAAAGAAAAAGATGCAACTGGTTACGAGTGGCTATCTAGAGATAAAGAAGTTGGAAAAAAGTTTGCTGCTGATGAATATACTTTCTTGGCAGATGCAGCCAAGGTTCTTGGTATTCCTAACGGATTGCAACTTTTCTTCACACCTAAGAAATCAATTCGACAGGATCTGCCATTACTTATCCAAGCTGGAAGCGATGACCCTATCGGTGGAACTCGTGGAAACGAAATGCTGGCTAACACTTATAGAAATAAATGTGGGCTAGATAACGTAACTGCGATTATTTACCACGAGGGTAGACACGAGATGTATAACGAAACCAACAAGGATGACGTTATTAAGGATCTACTAGCTTTCATCAAAGCTAACGTCGCTTAGTTCAAAGGTTTAGACAACAGTCCTTGAGTTTCAGGGTGCTTCTCCATGTATTTCACAACATAAGGACAAACCGGCCACACTTTGTGTGAGTTGGTCTCTTCAATGTCTTTTAGAGCTTCTCTGACCAAAATAGCTGCGTAGTTCTTGCCCTGGTGGGCTGGGTCAATCTCGGTATGGGTAATGTGAAGAACTCCATCAACATCCTCGTAGTCAGCGTGACCGATCTTCTCCTCGCCTAGCCAAATCTCATAGCGTTTTAGGTCTGCATTGTGTAAAACATGTGGTTCCATGCTGTTAATCTCTTTCTGTGTCAAACATTTCGAATCGGGTAATCCAAGGAGATAACCTTTCTGTCTTGAATTCTATTCCCGACAGTAGTGTTCAACTTATTTATGTTGATCCTCCTTTTAACACTGGCAGAACCCAAACCAGAGGAACCTCAGTAACCACTAGGTCAGAAGAGGGTAACCGTATCGGTTTTAA
>DDPP01000002.1:0-260 GCA_002342255.1 Micrococcales bacterium UBA2465 | reverse complement strand
GACTATTGGTCATTCCTAGAGCCAAGGTTAGAACAAGCTTGGCGAATACTGAATGAAACTGGAACCCTGTATTTGCATCTGGATTATCGTGAAGCTCACTACGCCAAGGTTTTGCTTGATGCCTTATTTGGCAGGGAGTGCTTCCTGAACGAAATCATCTGGGCTTACGACTACGGAGGCAAGGCTAAATCAAGATGGCCAGCTAAGCACGACACCATTTTGGTTTATGTGAAAGACCCAGCTAAGTATTACTTCAACAA
>DDPP01000080.1:9313-9459 GCA_002342255.1 Micrococcales bacterium UBA2465 | reverse complement strand
GCTCAAGAAGGCATCGCAGGTTCAACTCTTGAACTATATAAGCGACTGCTCAAAGAACGTAAAGCGTTTGACATGGGTAACGGTGAATTCCGTTGGGCTCCAGAGTTCATGGATGAAAATACTTTGGCATACATCAACAACGGTGT
>DDPP01000080.1:844-9210 GCA_002342255.1 Micrococcales bacterium UBA2465 | reverse complement strand
CCATCGAGGGTGAACTTGAGCACGACAACACTGTTTGGATCAAGCTCTAAAAACGAAAGCGGTTAAAGAAAGAATGCCCGGTATAACTACCGGGCATTCTTGTTTCCCCCTAATGACTACTAATCACTTCAGAGCTTTGACCCAACTAACAGATGATTTACCAACTTTCTTCATCTGTTCAAGTCGGACGGCAATCCAAACCATGATTCCTGCAATAACTAACAAGATAACCCAAAGGAACCAGGCTTCACCAACCACCGGTTTGAATGCATAAGGCAATACACCTACTAATACACCAACGATTCCTGGGAAGAACATTCCACCCAGTTCACGCAGTGAACCAACAATTAGCAACACCAGCGAAACTGTGACGATGATTCCGAATCTTGCCCAGTCGACGCTGGTAAGACCGGGGTTGTTTAGGGCTAGTAGTGAGTAATAGAGTGCTGGCACTAGTCCAACTGCAACTGGAATACCAACATAGACGTAACTGGTGTTTGGACCTTTGTCATAGCGACGCAGTAATCCAAACAATACAAACAGCAACGCAGATATGACTAAGGCACGCAATGAAACCTGGGTTGAAACATCAGAGGCATTACCAGCCTGAGTCCAAACAATTGGAATAACAACTAGTGCAAGTGCTAGACCACCTGAAACCGCAGCACCCAAGTTTCCAGATTGCATACCCCACACGGTTGCAACTAATGCAACTGCCAGAACGAGTAACAACCTACTTAGATCTTCAACCGGAATGCTTTGAGCTGAAATACTGCGGTAAGCAACAAATACCGAAGGAAGAGTTAGTGCTGCCAATGGCAGGCCGACAGTAAGCAGAGAAGTCTTGAATTCGAATACTCGCTTCACTTCCAGGTTTCCGAGGAATACCGCTAACGCTATGGCAACGCTAAATATTTCTGGAACTCGATCGAGTCCTGCGATATTCATGTTGGCCAATGCTGCTGAAGATACGAAGCTTCCAACTAGACCTAGGTAGGTAGCAACTAACCAACCAGTTACCTTGTTCTTGTTTAGCTTTAGATGCGAGTAAACAGTGAACAAGACTAGAGAAAGCGTGAATCTCGCTAGGTTTTGGAATACCGAAAGATCACTGCTTACTGAGTAGAAAGCAGAGACCACAACTGGTAGCAATATTGGAACATCCAACCTGGCTAACTGTCTCTGTCGTTCAGTAATCTCAACCTTCTTTACCAAGAAGATTGAACTTAGGAGCAAGCTTCCCGATACTAGCAACGTGTAAAGCTCTGGATATACTTCGTTACCTAACGCTCGACTTTGAATCTCATAAGCGATAGCTAATGCGCTTCCAGCTGAAGAGATATAACCTGCGACAAGCCATAATCTTTGTTCTTCGACCAAGCTTCTCCAGTAAGAAAGAGCAGCCAACAAAACAAATGCAATGGTCACTCGATCGATGTCACTTCTGACAATGCCGTAAAGCAAAGCACCGATAATCGGAACCAACAGCGGTAGATCAATAGCAATCAACTGCCTGGTTAGTTTCTTCAGTTCTACTCGCTTAGCTAAGAAGAAGAAACCAACCACGATGCTTGCTGAAACTAAGCCGGTATAAAGCTCTGGAATAACAGGTGATTTGATTAATACTGTCTGGGTGTAATGAGCTAGACCCAGACCACCAATACCACCGGTGATGAAACCAACTCTGACCCAGATAACTTTCTTCTCGGCCATTGAACGCCAGAAAGAGAAAATGGCGATCAGACCCAGAGCGCCGGTTGCTCTTAACAGCCCCATCTCAAATGGTTGGTTACCATAGCCACCCATCACGGCAACGCCCAGAACAAACTGGCCACCCATGAGGATTAGGTAAGGAATGTCTAATGCGGTAAGTGCACGCTTACCTTTTTCAATACTCCTGTTGAAGAAGGTAGGAATTGAAAGCGATAACGCTAGTGGTAATGCATAGCCTTCAATCCAGGGCTCATCCAGAGGTGCATTGATGACTAGATACCTGGTCAAGCTAAGTGCAAACAGCACTGGGCCGATGTAACTGAGCAGGAACCAGCCGCGAGTAGCAGTTGAGTTCTTCTCTTTGCTGACCACAACGAGTTGCCTGAACACCACAACCGCGAATAACCCACTAACCAAAAGTTTCTTGAAAACCGGATCAGAATCACCTTGCCACCAGGCAAAGGTTAGATAAGAAATTACTAAGTAAGCCATGGCGTTCAAACGCAAAAGTAATCCGTTGAAGTTCTTGCGCTCGGCAAGAAGTGAACTGATCAAGGCAACAAGAACTAATTCACCGAGGCCAATCCACCAGTCTGATTCAGCAGCGTAATTCCGATACTGAATTGCAATTGATGCGATGGTGAATGCCAAGCTACTGACGACGAAGATTGGGGTATAGAACCTAGCTGCTGCTCTCCTAGCAAGGAAGAATTGAAGGGTATTGGTACAAGCAACTATCAAGATAGTCGAAGCTAGGTGAACTGTTGGAGCAAGGTCTTTCATGGCGAATACTGCAAGTAATGACCCGACTGTTGCCATGGCATAGCCAACTTGAACCGCAACTTTGTCTTTACCTAAGAAACTCAATAGGTAGTTGATAGCAGCCAGTGCTAACAGGGTTATCCAAATTGGTTTGAAGTCCCCATCAGCGAAGTTCTTAGAAATCAGCAAAGAAAATAAGGTTAGGCCCTGGAATACATATCCGTAGCCTTTTAGCAATCCGCTGAACTCTGCAAGAGCGCCTTTAACTACCTGAGCCAAGATGCCAACAACCAGTGCTGAAACACAAAGCATTGAAATCAGGTTGACCAAGAAGTTCAATGGAGCACCACTTGGCGCGATCAAAGCAAATCCCAGTATTCCAGTGAGAACTAGAACAATAGTGTGCCAGTTTGCTGGCGTTTCCAGTTTGTGCCGTTTAGCAATCAAACCGGTAACTGGTGAATACACAACAGCAAGCAAAATCAAAGCAAGTGCTTCAAAAGCGTAGGACATTTCATTGATGTCTAAGTTTGGTGTTGTCTTGATGCTGTATGCCAACATACCTAAACCTAGAACGTGTGAAATAGTTCCGGCATAGGAAGCAAAGTTATCGAACTTGAACCAGTGCTGCAGCATCAAAGACATTGCAAAGGTAATTAGCAATATTCCACCGGCAAGAAGTAGTTCTCTGGCATCGATGTTGTCTCTGTTGTTGGCGATGTACCAGGCTAACCAAGAGATAGGAAGAGCTAGGTGCGCTGCTCGAATAGCAATTGGGTGATCTGATACTCGCTTGACCTTAGCCCCAAGCCCAACTGCAACAAACGATAGAACAATTGTTGAAGATAGACCAACCCAGAGGCTTTGGTTTCGGAACCAAGAGTTTAGAGCTAGGGCCAAAGTAGTGAAACCTACGATGTGAACCCAACGGTTGATTTCAACCTGAATCTTCTCATCCGAGGCTAAACCATCAACCCAAACCTTTTGAATAGCTCCAGCAGCAATCCAAACCAAAGCAAATACTGAGAAGGAGATTGGTTCAACGGCACTAAAGCTAATTAGGAAGCTATATAAGGTGTAACCGATGCCTAGAATGCCAAAGACCAATGTCGCTATTCGAGTGAATCGGGACAGAGCTAAGTCTTCGCGCTTGACTAGATCCTTCTCGTATTCCAAGTCATCTTTATCAACTTTTGATAAGTCATAACTGAAAGTGCTAAGCGCTTTATTCAACAGTGCAAGGACCACACCGGCAGCCGTAGCCACGGCAGCAAACCAACCGAACTGTCCTGGATTATCTTCAACGAAGTTTCGGATTGCTCCGAACATATAGAGCAACATTGAAACCACGAAAGCCAGAAGTGAATATATCTTCCAACCAAAGTTACCTTTGAATCTGCTCAAGACAAAGGAAACAGCGGAGGTGATCAATAGGTTAGTTGCCCAGACTTGAGAAGGGAATTCAAACCACTGGCCATCTTTAATTCCTAGGCCAAGAAGGAGTGAGATTGGAACAAGCGTTGCCAACAACATGGTTGAAGCAAATGTTGCCATGAAGTTGGAGAGAATTACTGAAATCTTTCTTCCCCAGAAAGCCATGAAACCTGTAGCTAAACCAAAAGGAATGGTTGCTAGTAAATAGAAACTTGGATCTGCACCGGCTGCAACGTTAGTTGAAACGAAGATACTTCCAGCAACAATCACCAGGAAGCTAGCTGCAAAGATCAACCATTGCTGAGCTGAAACAGTTGCCCGCTTTCGCTTCAATACAGGTTTAGGTGCAACTGGAGGAACATTCGGAGAAATAGTTGTAGTTGGCACATAAGCCGGTTTCTCAACTGGAACAGCAGGTTCTGGAACCGGACGGCTAACTGTTGCTTTGCTAGCTGCCGCTTTAGGTGGAGCAGGTCTGTCAGCTTGTGGCGCAACATAGGAAACTCTTGGCTTGTTCTTTACAGACTGAAGTTCACCCCAAACCTTATCCAACTCTGTTTGAGTTTCAACTACGAGTTTCCTCAATCGTGAATATTCTTTTAGCTTGGCAACTTCAAATTCATAACCACATGGACAAACCACTGTTTCTTTACCACGAAGATCTGCTGCACTAAAACTGTGAACACAAACTGAAGTGGCAAATTCCCCTTGTTGTTTTGCTGCACTAGGAGCTGCAACCATCGGGGTGCCATATGGGCTTAGCTGTGGGGCTGGTGCAATCGGAGGTTGCTGATAAGCCCTAGGGTCATAAACGTTACCTGCGTTATTTGAAGGGTTCTTCCCTCTATTACGCAGAACGATTACCGTTACGACACCGCCTGCGATAAGTAGGAATGGGATCACGCCAGACATCTGCATGGCACTGAGAATCCCAATCAAAACAAATACGCCGATTATTGAGCAACCGACAGCAAAACATCCGCCGATTCCAGATGGTTTATTATTCATAATTTTCTAACTCCCCCGATAGAACTAAATTTAAGCATATTGCTGTTTCTTATCGAAGTCAGGCATTGTTAGCACTGTTACTTTTTTGTAATTTTCTGCTCTAGGTCGAACTTGGCTTCTAATTGGTGCGTCGGCTCCGCCCACCGAGGATCACCAGGATTCCGGTAGAAAGCGACTAATTGCTTGAAGTTACAACATATAAAACTTCTGGATGCTGTGAGGAAAGTTGTGTCAGCTCAATGCTGACCGACTTCTCTCCCTTGATAAATGAGGCTTTGAAGCCATCTGAACTGGCCAATCCTGATGTCAACCTAAATCCAGCTGAGATCAGGTCTCCAACCACTTTATTCTTAACCCCACTTGTATTCTTTGAAGTGATTTTCACCACCCAAGTTTTATCCCCCGGCTTTATCCCTAGGCTAACCCGGCCAGGAATTAGTGGAACTGACTGCGGGAAATCGGAGGGTATTGTCGCTGGAGGTGCTTCAATGACCGGCTGAATCTGACTCAAGGAAAAGTGTGGTGACTCAAAGATTACTACCCCTGTAGGGACAGGAATTTGATTGTTATCTGGGTTACCTGAATCTTTGGATCCACCGCCGGAATATGCCTGATAGCCGTAGTATCCGCCTGCGGGTCCATCTTTTTTTCTTAATACATATGCATATTTGTAATTAGAAACGAGTTGATCAGAGTAAAAGCTTGTTTCAAGTATTTTTGATCTCAAATGCCAAGCTGCTAAATATTCAAACCCATGATCAGCCACTACAACGGAATCTTTAGGGATCTTTATTGATTTCATCAATTGTTTGAATTCTGAATATCTGTCTTGAGTAGTCACGAAGAATTTCGGTCCGTTGTGAATATTTGTGGCGCTGGAAAAAAGTATGGCCAATACAAGGGTCAAAATAGCGACATTGGAAACGAGAGATTTGACCCTGAGGAGTAATACCACTGCGGCCATTATTAGCGGAACGAATGAAAGGGCAACTAATCGAGCCGTCCATTCCTGACCAATCAGCGGAGAGGAGAATACAAATGCCGCAGAGAGGGTCGCACCAAGAAAGGACCGATCTGAGAAGGCCAGTTGTTTCCTAAACCTGAATGCTATGAGGGCTAAGCCGATTGCCCCAAGCTGCCCAGTGATGAAAGCAAAATTCAGGGAATCCAAAAAATAGGTTGTCTTGAGATTGGCGATTGCTGGATTCTCAAAGAGCCTAAATGGATTCACCAGGATTTTCATGAGCCTAGAGAATCTATCTGGCACCAAATAATTAAGCGCTTGGCCAACCACTAGCAAAACCAAAATGGAGATTGAACCTGTGATCAACCAAAACTTGCAGCCTTTGCGCCTAAGCTCTAACCCAGTCCAAACCAAGACGATAAATAGCGAGAGAAGGAAAACTCCAAAGTGAGAAAGTGCGGTTAAAATCATTGTGGCAGACAGCGCTAACAAGGATATGTACCTTGGCCACGATTTCCACTGCTGGATGATCCAACCAGACATAAAAACCAAAGGAATTGCAGCTTCATTCTTTATGAAGTCTCCGGTGAAGAAGAAAAGTTGGATGGGGTGAACCAGAACAACCAAGATAATCAAAGCCGGGAGCCAGACATGTTTAGATTTCCGAAGCATCAAGTAAAGAGGGATTGCACTTAAAGCCGGCAGCACGGCATCCGAAAATCTGACCCCTGTCTTGACATCGCCAAGTATCCAAGCGAAGAAAGCCTGCAGGTAAAAGACCAATGGCACATCGTCAAATGCTAAGTGTCCTTGCTCTAAAATCTTTCGGGTTTGAATCCAGTAATAAGGACCGTCCAAACCCGGAAGCAATTCTGCCTTTGTAAGCCAGAGTTTTGCCGCAATCGCGATCACAACCGCCACAAAACTTAGGAGTAGGGGGACAAAATCCCTTCTCAAAATATTCATGCGGGCTCGTTTCTTTAGAGGCTCTTATGCTATCGCCACGACAGTTTGTGGTTACGTTAGTGAAAAACCCCAGCCGTGGAGGGCTGGGGTTTCGTGGCTAGTGAGGGATTCGAACCCCCGAAGGCTGAGCCGGCTGATTTACAGTCAGATCCCTTTGGCCGCTTGGGTAACTAGCCAGTGCTCCCGGCCGCCTGTATTCAGCCGAACGGGTGCCGAATAAGAATACCCGAATCTAAGGGCACTTTGCTAATTACGATTTGGTTATTACCTGTAAAAGGTATGGAAATAACCCACTACTGTTATTTATTACATAACCCTTACAGAAAGCATTTCATGGCTGGAATAGTAGATGTAGCCCGCGAGGCAGGTGTCTCCACCGCTACCGTCTCTAGGGCACTATCTGGCAAAGACTATGTTTCCAAGGAAACCAAAGACTTAGTTGAAGCAGTTGCCGCCAAGCTCGGTTATGTTCCTTCGGCTTCGGCATACACCTTAGTTACCGGCAGAACCCGCAACATTGGGGTTGTTGTTCCTTATGTTGATCGTTGGTTCTTTTCAACCGCTCTAGAAGCAGTGGACCGCGAATTGGTAAAAGCAGGTTATGACGTAACCCTTTATAACCTGGCTTCAGGGGACAGCCACCGCAAATCAATTTTCAAGACATCGCTTCCTCGTAAACGAGTGGATGCAGTTATGTGTATTGCAGTGAATCTATCTGACGATGAACTTAGTTCACTAAGCAATGTGAATAAACCAATCGTTTCCCTGGGTGGAATCATTGAAGGCGCTAGGTGCATCAAAATCAATGACACCGCAGCTGGAAAACTAGCTACCGAACACCTGCTAGCCATGGGTCACACCAAAATTGCAATGATTGGTTTCAACGCACCTGATGAAAAATACTTCAAGATCTTTGATGAACGTCGTGAAGGATATGAAACTGCACTAAAACTTGCTGGCATCGAACCAATCCCCCAGTGGTATAAACAGGTGAGCAAATATGCAATCAGCGAGGGTTACTCTGCGGCTAAACAACTTCTTGGTGATCCACATAACGCACCAACTGCAATCTTCGCTTCAGCTGATGAGTTAGCAGTAGGTGCACTGCTGGCCGCTAAAGATATGGGTTTGAAAGTTCCTGAAGATGTTTCTATCGTTGGTGTTGATAACCACGATTTAGCAGATTTCTTTGGGATTACTACTGTGGACCAGAATGTAGTTGGTCAAGCAGAGCAGGTTGTGAAGATGATGCTTGATCTAATGAATAACCCAAACCAAGAAACCGAATCCGTCCAAGAGTGGCCTATCGAACTAGTAGTTAGAGCTAGCACCACTCGAGTAAGAAACTGAATAGACTTTTAGCCATGGCAGACTCATCTTTCGACATCGTAAGCAAAGTAGACAAACAAGAAGCTTCTAACGCCTTGAATCAAGCGCAAAAAGAAATTGAACAGCGCTATGACTTCAAAGGTGTTGGTGCATCAATCGAATTCTCTGGTGAGAAGATCCTGATGAAAGC
>DDPP01000080.1:0-747 GCA_002342255.1 Micrococcales bacterium UBA2465 | reverse complement strand
TTCCCTTCCGGCAAGGAATACCGCATTGAAGCCAGCCTCAAGCAAGGTATTGAGCAGCCTGAGGCTAAGAAGATTTCTGCAATCATTCGTGAGCAAGGCCCTAAGTCAGTAAAGGCCAACATCCAGGGTGATGAACTGAGAGTTACCTCTAAGAGCAGAGATGACCTACAAGAAGTTATCGCTCTATTAAAATCAAGCAACCTGGACATCGACATCCAGTTTGTGAACTTCCGCTAATTACGGAACATCAATAGCAGCCACCGGTGATGTTGGTGGATAAGCCAAAGCCTGTTCTTTATCTAACTTCTCATTTCGGTTAGCAACAATTCCACTAATGATTCCAGCTATGACAAAAAGCACTACTGGAAAAGTCATGGCTAGCGGTAACCCAACATGTTCTATCAAAGAGCCCATAGCCATCCGAGCAAAGATGACTACCGAAGTGCTAAACAGTGCAATTCGAGATAGTGCAGCTGGTGTTGGTATCCCCTTCACATGTCCTGCAGCACTATAGAAACTTGGCACCATTGAAGCAATACCAATTCCAGATATGGCAAAGAAAATACAAAGCATTAGCAAAGCTAAATCAGGATTTGTTTTAGCCAGAGTTGCTGAAAGAAAATATGCCAACGCCATGGCAATCGAACCAAAGATTGCTCCAATTTGGGATAGGCGGTTGATGCTGTATTTCTCAGTGAGTTTAGTAATAGAGAATCTGCCAACGATCATGGCTGCTACGAAAACCGT
>DDPP01000066.1:4028-5191 GCA_002342255.1 Micrococcales bacterium UBA2465 | reverse complement strand
ACATTGGAGGGCTGGTAAGTCACAAGTACCAATTTACTTCAGTCGTGGGACAATCTAGACATGAAACGTTTTCTGGTCAGCACAGTGCTCAATGGCCTTGGAATATGGCTAGTTTCCGCCATTATTCCAGGTGTCCATTTAGCACCATACGGCGGAACTGGCGCGCTAGAGCTTATTTTGACCTTGTTAGTGATTGGAGCAATCTTTGGTGTGGTCAACTCCATAATTGCCCCGGTCATCAAAGTTATCGCCATCCCGTTATACATTCTTACTTTCGGGCTTATTTCGTTCTTTATTAATGGAGCGCTGTTGCTGTTCGTTGCATGGATTAGCCAACAGATTGCGCCAACCACTTTCCGTATTGACGGATTCAATTTGCAGCAATTGCAAATCGAATCTTTGGGTTGGGCAATCCTGGCGTCTATTGTGATGAGCATAATTTCATTCATTGGCAGAGGAATTTTCAAAGCTCTTCGAATCCTCTAGTTAGAGAATCGAAAAACTGAAACCATTCCTTCCAAGTTTTGCGTTGCAACATCTGGGATAAACACCTCACCATCTTTTTCAGCAACTAGAAATATCTGATCAGATGAGGGAGTTCTCTGTCTGATGAAATCTCTAAGTCGAGGATCTGGTTGATCTATACTTACCTGGCCGTTAATCACATCCCAATCATGTCCTTTAGGCAGATAAAACCAATGCTGGGCTCGGCCTTCAGTCAAGGTGAAACTCTCATGCCTAATTAGTGGTTGGCCACTCCAAGTGTTCTCATCAAAACGCGCTTTGATGATGTTTACATCGGACGGCTGCATGATGTTGGTAGCGGGAACATGCTGGCTGATTCCGCTCGGTGGTTGAACTCCCTTTTGTAAGTCGATGTTCCACTGAACTAATTGGCCAAACAGTTTTGTGATGTCAATGCTCTCTATAAACGTGGTCAGCATTGACTCGGTCTGCATGTATGAATGAGCTGAAGTCAGCAACCCTTGTTGCAAATGCCAAAGCTTGGCAAGAATAAAAGGTAACTCAACTGTGAATAAACCAGCAGCCCAGGGTGCAGTGGTGAACTTATCGGGGGTTAACTCCGTCAAGAGACTCACAGCTACCGCCCACATGTCTCTTGCGCTTCTGAGCAATTCCTCATGGGTTGCGTAAACAACAAC
>DDPP01000066.1:675-3998 GCA_002342255.1 Micrococcales bacterium UBA2465 | reverse complement strand
GAGTTGCATTTCAAGCATTAGTCTCTTGAGTTGATGGGCGAGCTTTTGCATCTCGAGCCGGCAGGTGTCGGCGGCAGGGCCTTGCCACAAGGCAGGGCTGGGGGTTGCATGTTGTAACAGTGAGACTGTTAGCGCTAGGTGATTGTTGAAGATATTCATGGAAGATATCTCAATTCAAGTTCGCAACAGGCTTACCGTTTCAAGAGAATTTGTGGATAAAGCAGGGCAATATAGATATGTGAGCAAACTCGGATATCAACCACTAAGCCCCCTTGATGGTCGCTATCAACCGGTAGTTCAAGGCTTAGCTGAGCACCTAAGTGAAGCTGGTCTCAACAGAGCAAGGCTCTTGGTTGAAATCGAATGGCTAATTCATTTGGCAGACCGAGATGTTCTAGGGACATCCACTCAAATTGATGATGTTCTCAAACAATCGCTTAGAGGTGTAGTTGCTGATTTTGGTCCTCAAGACATAGCAACTCTTGCTGCATTCGAAGCAACCACCAAGCACGATGTGAAGGCGATTGAATATTTCATTCGTGAAAAACTAACCACTCTAGGTAGAAAAGATCTTCTAGAACTAGTTCACTTTGGATGCACCAGTGAAGACATAAATAACCTTTCCTATGCAATTACAATCCATGATGCAATTACAGATGTTTGGTTACCTAAAGCCGAAGATCTAATCAGCAAGCTAACCCAGCTTGCCCAAAAATATGCTGACAGCGCGATGCTTTCCAGAACCCATGGTCAGCCGGCAACACCTTCAACAATGGGTAAAGAACTAGCTGTATTTGTTCATCGACTAAATAGCCAACTGAAAAGAATTAAGGCTAGTGAATACTTAGGTAAGTTCTCCGGAGCCACTGGTACCTGGTCTGCTCATCTAGCCGTAGACGAGGGTGTCGACTGGTTAGCAGAATCAAAAACTTTCGTTGAAAGTCTTGGCCTAACTTTTAATCCACTAACTACTCAAATTGAATCTCACGATTGGCAAGCAGAGCTCTATTCAGCAGTAACTCATTTCAATCGCATTCTTCATAATCTTTGCACAGATATCTGGACATACATTTCAATAAATTACTTCAAGCAAATCCCTGTTGCTGGTGCTACAGGGTCCTCCACCATGCCACACAAGGTGAACCCAATCAGATTCGAAAATGCTGAATCAAACCTTGAGCTTTCAAATGCAATTCTTGATTCACTCTCACAAACTCTTGTTACATCAAGAATGCAAAGAGACCTAACCGACTCAAGTTCTCAAAGAAACATTGGCTTAGGTTTAGGCCACTCGTTACTTGCTTTGGATAACGTCACCAAGGGTCTTGGTGAAATTGAATTGAATAGTGCTGTGCTCGAAGCGGATTTGATGGAGAACTGGGAAGTTTTAGCCGAGGCAATTCAAACTGTTATCCGGGCAGAGATAGCCAAAGGTAACAGTGAAATTGCTGATCCTTACGCATTGCTGAAAGAGCTAACCCGGGGCAAGAGAATTTCTGGCGATGATCTGCTTAAGTTCATCTCTGAACTAGAAATCTCAACTGAAGCCAAAGAGCGGTTGATTACGCTGAGGCCAAACACCTATACCGGTATCGCTAGTGAACTAGTGAGAATTATTACCGCTGAGTAAATTACTTCAGCCTTGGTTCACCAGGTTTGAAGTTATCTTCTTTAGTTAATGCTCTAAGCAAAAGAAGAACTAGAAAAACTATCACAAAGGTAATTCCTCCGGAGAGGAAGACTTCGGTTGGATTATCAAAACTAGCAAAGGCAATAACCAATACAAAAAGGGAAGATGCCAGCGAAAGTCCTAACAGGCTTTTAATACTTGCTTTATTGCTCTTCGGCATCTTTTCTCATCCCCTCAGGAGTAGCAATCCAGATCGCTCGCTGAACAGCGCTCACAATAAGGTATGCGCTCAAGAAGCCAACAGCATTTACGTCGTTGAATGGTGTGACTAGAAACATCAAGGCAAATCCAAAGCCGATGTATGCCGAGATCCGAAGCTCTAGTTTCTCATTTCCTGTGCTGGAAAAAGCCAGCCCGAACTCGTTGCCGGCAAACCCAATAATGAACAATGCAGTTAGCAGCCTAAATGCAAAGTCATTAGGTGGATTGGTATGTGGGCTGGCTAGCTCACCAAGCATAAACACAAGATAGGCAACGACACCGGATGTAATAGTTGGAACTAATAGAACACTTGGTGCAACCTTACTCTGGGTTTGAATCATCATTAGTGCTCCACCGGTAAGACATAAAGCAGTTCCTGCATATTCCAAGGCGTTTGCACCTGTCACGTAGCTGTGATCTTGAGTAAAAATCAGGTAGCCAGCGGCAATTGCGAAAACAATTACTCGTAACAGGTTGGCTATTCGCATTACTATTCCTTAGGGTTTACGAATCTAGAGTATTGCCCCTGGAACAAAACGTTTGATGATCCAGTAGGCCCGTTACGTTGTTTCGCCAGAATAAGTTCAGCTTCACCAACACGGGTGTTCTCTTGCTGATTGAATTCACGGTGAATAAGAATAACCAAGTCGGCATCTTGCTCAAGAGAGCCAGATTCACGAAGCTGCGAAAGTTCAGGCTTCTTACTGCTACCTTCCTCGGATTTACGGTTCAACTGAGAAAGCGCAACAACAGGAACCTTAAGTTCTTTTGCCAACAACTTAAGTGATCTGGAGAATTCAGATACTTCTTGCTGACGGTTTTCAACTTTCTTACCTGAAGTCATAAGTTGGATGTAATCAATAATGATCAGTTTTAGATCCCATTCTTTGATCATCCTTCGACACTTAGCTCTAATTTCAACTATGTTCAAATTAGGGCTGTCGTCAATAATCAGTGGTGCATTTGCAATAGCACTTCTTCGTTCAGCAATGATCGCCCACTCGTTGTCGGTGATGCTTCCAGCTCTCATGCTTTGCAGATAAATACTTGTTTCAGCAGAGAGCAGACGCATTGCAATTTCTGTCTGACTCATTTCAAGAGAGAAAATTGCAGTTGCTAGTTTTTTATTGATAGCAGCTTCACGTGCAATGTCTAAGGCCAGTGTTGATTTACCTAGACCAGGTCGAGCAGCGATGATTACTAGCTGACCAGGATGCAAACCATTTGTTGTTTTATCGAGTTGAGTAAACCCAGTCGGAACACCGGCCAGACCTTGGTTTCTCTGCACCAATTCAATTTCATCTGCTGCCATCTGTAAAGCAGTTGCAAGAACTGTGTAGTCCTTACCACTTGAATCATCTGCTACTCCATAGATTTCATTTTGTGCAGTGTTGACTTGATCATCAACTTCGCCTTCACCGTCGTAACCACG
>DDPP01000066.1:0-583 GCA_002342255.1 Micrococcales bacterium UBA2465 | reverse complement strand
ATGGTAGAAAGTTTTCCAAGCTTTACTAACTCAGCGCTCAAAGTAACAACGTCGGTTGGCTCGCCCTGGTTTGCAAGAGCTCGAATAGCCCCAAAGATGATTTCATGTTTAGGTGCGTAGAAGTCACGTTCAAAGATTTTTGATTCAGAAAGAATTAAATGTGTGACATCCGCTGACAACAACATTCCGCCCAGTGCACTTTGCTCAGCTACTAAGTCATGAGGCAGCAGGCGATCTTCGCTGCGGAATGCTTTTCCGGTTGGAGCTATGGACATTTATATCTTTCTCTGGAACTAAGGACTATAAAACTTATTTGTAGCATCTACCATGGACACGCTGATGACAAACAGGGCTGTGGTTTAAATTGTGGATAACTCAGGGATGTATAGCCCAAATATGTGGAATAACTGTTGACAAACCTGTGAGAAATATGTGGATAACCTGCTGAAAGTCAATGTTTACATAGACTTTTAGGATTCTTTAGAAATCGCTTTCAAAGTCTAAACCTGTGCATCAAGGTTTGATTTTTACAGGTTTTTCATGTAAAAAGTTGGCAATTTTCCACAAGTTATCCACAGATTTG
>DDPP01000069.1 GCA_002342255.1 Micrococcales bacterium UBA2465 | reverse complement strand
CCGCGTGTAAATGAACGAATTCGAGTTCCAGAGGTTCGACTAGTCGGGCCTAACGGTGAACAACTAGGTATTGTCCGCATTGAGGATGCACTTCGCATGGCTCAGGAAGCGGATTTGGATCTGGTAGAAGTTTCACCTCAATCAGCACCACCAGTGTGTAAGTTGATGGATTATGGAAAGTTCAAGTATGAAGCGGCCCAAAAGATTCGTGAAGCCAGAAAGAATCAAACCAACATTGTTGTAAAAACAATTCGTTTTGGTTTGAAGATTGAAGACCACGATTACGGGACAAAGAAATCGCAGATTGAAAAGTTCCTTAAGGCTGGCGACAAGGTAAGAGTTATGGTGGTCTTCCGCGGTCGTGAACAATCACGTCCAGAGATGGGTGTCAAACTTTTACACAAAGTAGCTGAGGAAGTTGCGGAGTTTGGTTCAGTCGAATCAAGCCCTTCGGCGGATGGAAGATCTTTGGTCATGGTTATCGCCCCGGCCAAAAACAAAGCCGAAGCTAAAGCCGAAGCAAAGCGCAAAGCTGAGCGTGAAGCGAAGCCCGAAACAACTGAAGAATAAAGAATTCTGTGGTTGAGTCCACAGTTTAGAAAAACAGGAGAGCAGTTATGCCAAAGCAGAAGACACACTCTGGCGCTAAGAAGCGTTTTCGTTTCACCGGTAGCGGCAAGTTAATGAAGCAGCAGATCAACATGCGTCACAACCTCGAGCACAAGTCATCTCGTCGTACCCGTCGTCTAAACCAAGACCAGGTAGTCAGTGCTGCTGACTTCAAGACCATCAAGAAGCAACTCGGTCACTAAGCGCGAAAACTTTTTAGGAGAAGAAAATGGCAAGAGTAAAAAATGCAGTAAACGCTTTGAAGAAGCGTCGCACAGCACTAGAACGCGCTAAGGGTTACCGCGGCCAGCGTTCACGTCTTTACCGCATGGCTAAGCAGCAGGTATTGCACTCACTGGTTTATGCATACAACGATCGTCGCGACAAGAAGGGTCAGTTCCGTCGTCTTTGGATTCAGCGCATCAACGCTGCATCACGTGCCAACGGTCTAACCTACAACCGTCTCATTCAGGGCCTAAACCTTGCTGGCGTTGCTGTTGACCGCAGAATTTTGGCTGACCTTGCAGTGAACGAACCGAAGGCCTTCGCTTCGCTTGTTGCAACAGCTAAAGCTGCACTTCCAGCCAACACCTCAGCACCAAAGGTCAAGTAACTCAAGTGCTGACCGATCCCAAGGCCGCCAAGGTTCGAGGGGTTGCCAAGTTAGTAAAGAAAGATGCCCGGCAAGAAACCGGGCTCTTTCTGCTTGAAGGCCCACAGGGCTTCACCGAGGCGCTCGATAGACCAAAATTAATCCTCGAAGTATTCGCTACTGAAGAGGCGATATCTCGTCACGCTGACTTATTCGCCAAGGCAAAAAACGCTCGGGTTGAAGTTGAAGTTGTCTCCGAGCAAGTTCTGGCAGCTCTGTCAGATACCAGCACACCACAGGGTGTAGTTGCAGTCTGTGAGCAATTCGATGTTTCGGTTGAAGAGATTCTGGCTACAAAACCCAAGCTGATTGTTTTGCTTTCACAGATCCGCGATCCGGGAAATGCCGGCACAGTCCTGCGTGCTGCAGATGCGGCTGGAGCTGACGGAGTTCTGTTCAGTTCGGGCAGTGTTGACATCTATAACCCGAAAGTTGTTCGAAGCACCACTGGATCGATGTTCCATTTACCTTTTGCGGTGGATTTGGATTTGGCCGAAACAGTTTCGACTTTGAAGAAAGCCGGTATGCAGGTCTTGGCTGCCGATGCTGGGGGAATTCCTATCAGTGAGCTAGCGAATCAGGGCAAGTTATCTGGTCCCACAGTTTGGTTGCTGGGCAACGAAGCCTGGGGTTTCGAGCCAGAGGTTCTCGAATTAGCCGACCAGGTGGTTTCGATTCCAATCTTTGGTGCAGCAGAGTCACTCAATTTGGCAACTGCTGCCAGCGTTTGTTTATACATGACCGCCTTTGCTCAGAACACGGGTCTTTCGGACTAGAAAGATAAACTTGTACCAAATGTCAGAGATTAGTCCGATTTCAGCAGAAGCCGTAGATACGGTGATTTCTGACGCCTTGAAAATCATCGAAGCTGCAACTAATTTAGCTGAACTGAAAACCAGTAAGTCGACGACCATTGGCGAAAACTCTGCTATTGCAAGTTTGAGTAGCAAGCTAGGAAAACTTCCAGCCGATCAGAAGGCTGATGCTGGAAAACTAATTACCAATGCTAGAAACATTTTGAACGCGGCCTTTGCAGAAAAAGAGGCTTACTTCTACCAGATCGAGCAAGCGGCGAAACTTGAAACTGAGAGAGTGGACATCACGGCTGCACCAATGACTTTGCCGACTGGGGCAAGACATCCGCTATCGCTCCTGCAGGACGAGATTTCTGACATCTTCGTTGGTATGGGTTGGGAAATAGCAGAAGGGCCAGAAGTTGAAAGTGAGTGGTTCAACTTTGACGCACTGAACTTTGATGCAGACCACCCCGCCCGAGCGATGCAAGACACCTTCTTCGTCGAACCGGTTGACCGCCATCTGGTGCTTCGAACCCACACTTCACCAGTTCAGGTCAGATCATTGTTGGAACGAGAAATTCCGATGTATGTCTTATGTCCTGGACGAGTTTTCAGAACTGACGAACTGGATGCAACTCACACTCCGGTCTTCCATCAAGTTGAAGGTTTAGCAGTTGATAAAGGTCTAACCATGGCAGACCTAAAAGGCACCTTGGAGCATTTCGCAAGAATCATGTTTGGCCCTGAAGCTCAAATCAGATTGCGACCGTCGTTCTTCCCGTTCACTGAGCCATCTGCGGAACTAGATGTTTGGCATCCAGGAGCCAAAGGTGGACCACGTTGGGTTGAATGGGGCGGCTGCGGCATGGTGAATCCAAATGTTTTGAAAGCAGCAGGGATTGACCCAGAGGTTTACAGTGGTTTCGCTTTCGGTATGGGTATCGAGAGAACGCTGATGTTCCGCAACGATGTCAAAGACATGCATGACATGGTTGAAGCGGATGTTCGTTTCTCAAAGCAATTTGGTGGTGTTCTCTAATGAGAATTCCACTATCTTGGTTAGCTGAATATGTTTCACTTCCACAGGGTGCAACCGCTGAAACTGTGATGGCTGAACTTGTCAAAGTTGGTTTGGAAGAAGAAGGTGCTCACGGATACGGACTAACTGGACCAATTGTTGTTGGTGAAGTTTTGGATTTTGTTGAAGAACCACAAACAAATGGAAAAACCATCCGCTGGTGTCAGGTAAGAGTTGGTGCCGAAGATGTTCGAGGCATTGTCTGTGGAGCTAGGAATTTCGAAATAGGTGACAAAGTTGTGGTCACTTTGCCTGGTGCTATTCTTCCCGGAGATTTTCACATCGCAGCCAGAAGCACCTACGGACATACTTCGGACGGAATGATAGCCTCAGCTAAAGAACTCGGAATCAGCGAAGATCACGAAGGTATTCTCCGTCTGAAGACTATGGGGCTTGATCCTGAAGTTGGCACAGACGCCTTGGAGCTTTTGTCACTGAGTGATTCCGCTGCAGAGGTGAATGTGACTCCTGACCGTGGTTACTGTTTCTCGATCAGAGGTATTGCTAGAGAGTATTCCCATGCCACTGGTTCAAGTTTTACCGATCCAATATCTAGAGTCATACCTCAAGCTGGGGTTGGCTTTGAAGTTTCAGTAACTGACAATGCTCCGATTAGAGGCAGGCAGGGAGTTAGCAAATTCATCACCCGAGTGGTTTCAAAGGTTGATGCAACCGCCAATACTCCCGCCTGGATGGTAAGCCGACTCAAACTTTCTGGTATGAGATCTATTTCCATCATTGTTGACATCACAAATTACGTGATGCTGGAACTTGGTCAACCAATACATGCATATGATTTGGCTAAAGTGCAAGATGGCTTTGGGGTAAGAAGAGCTAAGAGGGGGGAACAACTAGTAACCCTTGATGGCCAAACTAGGACTCTTGACGCTGAAGATTTAGTGATTGTCGATGGCACTGGAGCAATTGGGCTGGCCGGTGTTATGGGCGGAGCTTCAACAGAAGTTACTAATACAACAAATCGTGTTTTGATTGAAGCCGCCAATTTCGATGGTGTTTCAATCTCCAGAACTGCACGTCGCCATAAATTACCAAGTGAGGCTTCCAAACGATTTGAGCGTGGAGTAGATCCTGCTGTTGCCGAATACGCTGCCGCTCGAGTTGCACAACTACTTGAAGAACTAGCCGGAGGTCAGGTTGAAGGGCTCGGTTCGGTTTACGATGTGACCTTGGTATCGAATCCGATCTTCCTGCCCCAAACTTTTGCCGAAGCAGTAACCGGTGTTGACTACCAAACGGAAGAAATTTCGGGAACACTTTCTGAGATTGGTTGTGATGTTTCACCAGTTGCCGATGGGTTTGAAGTGATTGCTCCAACTTGGAGGCCGGACCTCAAACACAAAACAGATTTGGTCGAAGAAGTCGCGCGCATCCGAGGCTACCATCAAATTCCTTCCAGGTTGCCAGTAGCTCCGCCAGGACGAGGATTCACAAAAAAGCAAAAACTTAGAAGGTTAATCTCAAATGCTCTGGTTTCAAGTGGTCATGTCGAAGTCTTGAATTACCCATTTGTTTCTGCAGTGGAAAATAATTTATTCACACAGGATTCGCTAGCAAAGGTTGAGCTGGCCAACGCGATGCAAGAAGATGCTAATCAAATGAGGACTAGTTTGCTGCCAGGCTTACTTAGAGCCGCCAAAACAAATAGTTCAAGAACACTTTCGAATCTGAGTATTTATGAAATTGGCTCGGTTTTTCTTCCATCCCAATCTGCTGCAGCCATAACCTTGCCATCAGCGCAAGATCGACCCACCGATGTTGAACTGCAAAGTCTCTTCGACAGTATTCCTGCCCAACCACTAATGCTTGGCGTTCTTTACTCTGGTGAACGGTTGACTCAACAAGTAGGCAGAAAAGCTGTTAAGGCTTCTTATGCGGATGCCGTCAGTTTGGTACGGAGCATTGCCGAGTTGGTAGCACTTGAAATCACTATCGAGCAAAGTGAAACCCTGGGATTCCACCCAGGCCGAACCGCAGTTATTAAATGTGGTGAAACTGTTATTGGATACGCTGGTGAGGTTCATCCCGAGATAGCTGCTACCTCAGATTTGCCAAGACAATTAGGAATCCTCGAATTGAATCTTGATTTACTTTTTGAGGCGATACCTGATTTTGTTGCAGCAAAACCGATTCACACTTACCCAGCTGCCACTCAAGACCTTTCCTTGGTTTTGAAGCAGAACATTTCAGCAGGATTGGTATTGGAAACGCTTAGAGTTGCTGCTGGCGAATTGCTCGAGGATATTATTTTGGTAGATGACTTTCGAGGTGGAAATCTAGCTGCAGATGAGAAGTCGCTAACTTTTGCTCTCCGGTTTAGAGCAAGCGATCGAACTCTAACCCAGACAGAAGCTAGTAATGCAAGAGATTTAGCAGTGGCCAAGACCTTTGAACTCTTCCAAGCCAAAATTAGATCATGAGAAAAAGTCTTATCAATCTAGAACCCAGTGATTTTGAATCTGGCAAGAAAACAAAAGAGGCAGAAAGTTATGAGCGATAATTCAAACCTCTGGGGTGAAAGAGCTAATCAAAACCCTAGTGAAGCTGCTACCGCTTTATCGCGCTCAATCCAGTTTGACTGGCGTTTGGCAAAATATGAAGTTCTAAGCACTCGGGCACACATTCTTGCGCTAAAGGCAGCTGGTTACCTTACTGAACCAGAATTATCACGGATAGATAAATCACTTATCGAACTCGATAAACGAGTGGCTAGCGGAATGTTTCAACCAAAGCCAATTGATCATGATGTTCACTCAGCTTTAGAACGCGGGCTTATTGAAATGATTGGACCTGATCTAGGTGGGAAAATTCTTTCCGGAAGATCACGCAACGATCAAGCTGCAGCAATTATCCGCCTTTACTTGATTGATCAATCAGAGCTAATCAAAACCCAGGTGCTTTCGTTAATTGATGTCCTGGCAACCTTGGCTCACGAGCATCTGAGTGAACCGATGCCTGGCCGCACTCACTTCCAGCACGCTCAACCTGTCCTGCTATCACACCATCTACTTGCCCATGTCTGGCCTCTGGTTAGGGACCTAGAACGATTGGGAGAGTGGAAGAACCGTGCTTCATTTAGTCCTTATGGAGCTGGAGATTTAGCTGGAACTTCACTTGCGTTGGACCCAAACATAGTTTCCGAAGCTCTCGGACTAACTGCACCTATGGCCAACTCAATTGATGCAACCTCTTCACGCGATGTAGTTGCCGAGTTTGCCTTTATCGGTTCAATGATTGCAGTTAACCTTTCCAGGTTTGCAGAAGAAATAGTTATCTGGGCTAGCCCAGAGTTCAACTATGTAAAAATTGCAGATTCATACTCAACTGGTTCGTCAACCATGCCTCTTAAGAGGAATCCAGATGTTGCCGAACTCACAAGAGCTAAGGCAGGAAGAATCATCGGTGATCTCACCGGGCTGCTTGCTACTTTAAAGGGACTACCTCTGGCATACAATCGTGATCTGCAAGAAGACAAAGAACAGGTTTTTGACATCGTGGATAATCTGCTTTTAGTTTTACCTGCATTTACCGGCATGGTTTCTACCCTGGAATTCAATGTGTCAAGAATGGAGGAGCTGGCATCCGCAGGCTATTCCTTGGCCTCGGATGTTGCCGAATGGTTGATTAGAAATAAAGTTTCATTCCGTGAAGCACATGAGATAACTGGAAAGTTAGTTGCTTTTGCTGAATCTAGAGATCTTTCCCTAGATGAACTAAGCGATGCAGAGTTGATTGCAATCAGCCCAGCCCTAACGCCAGAAGTTAGAGAAGTTTTGAGCATCACCGGTTCAATTAAAGCCAGAAGTGGCGCTGGCGGAACTAGCGTGGCTCGAGTTCTAGACCAAATAAGTGCGTTGCGGCGACTCGTGCCTAGCGGAAACCGATAGGTTTTAATAATGGTAAGCAAAGAAGTGCTAGCGCGGCAGAGCAACGATTCCTCTTTTAAGGATGTTTGGGAGGAGTTAAAGTGGCGAGGTTTAATTTCACTTTCCACTGATGAAGACGAACTTCGCAAGGCGTTGAATTCTGGTTCGATAACTTACTACTGTGGTTTTGATCCAACCGCACCGAGTCTGCATCTTGGTAACCTAGTGCAACTCTTGACGATGCGCAGACTCCAACTTGCCGGTCACAAACCAATTGCGCTGATAGGTGGTGCGACCGGACTTATCGGAGATCCAAAGCCAACTTCAGAGCGCGTCTTGAACACCAAGGAAACCGTTGCCGGTTGGGTTTCTAAACTTGAAAAGCAAGCACAGGCGTTCCTATCCTTTGATGGAGCCAATGGTGCATCTTTAGTAAACAATTTGGACTGGACTGAATCAATGAGCTCGATTGATTTTCTGAGAGAAATTGGAAAACATTTCCGAGTGGGAAAGATGCTCAGCAAGGATGCAGTTTCGGCTCGACTTAACTCTGACGCTGGAATTTCGTTTACCGAATTCGCATATCAAATTCTGCAGGGAATGGATTTCTTAGAGTTGTACAGAAGAAATAACTGTGTCCTGCAAATTGGTGGAAGCGATCAATGGGGAAATCTCACTTCAGGCACAGATCTAATTCATAAGGTCGAAGGCAAGAGTGCACACATACTCGCCACACCTTTGATAACAGATTCGGAAGGGAAAAAGTTCGGTAAGTCGGAAGGTAATGCAGTTTGGTTAGATGCTGAACTTACCTCGCCATATGCTTTCTATCAGTTCTGGTTAAACGTAGAAGATTCCAATGTGATCAATCTTTTGAAGGTCTTCACTTTTCTGTCTAGAAATGATATTTCTGAACTTGAAAACCAACTTGTTGAAGAGCCTCACCTTCGGGCAGCTCAGAAGCGATTAGCTCTCGAGGTGACCACGTTAGTTCATTCAGCCGAAGCAGCTGGGGCTGCCATTGATGCCTCGCAGGCACTGTTTGGCCAGGGCGATCTTGCCTCGCTTGATTCCGAAACATTGAAAGCTGCCCTAGCAGAATTACCAAATGCTAGTGCTCCACTTGGCACTCCAATTGTTGAGCTACTAGTTCAGACTGGCTTAGTCTCCAGTACTAGTGCAGGAAGGCGCGCAATTGCCGAAGGCGGCGTTTATCTGAATAACCTAAAGGTCGAAGATGAACTGGCCAAATTGGATTCGTTTATCCTGGGTGAGTTCGCTGTTCTCAGACGAGGCAAAAAGACATTGGCTGGCATTTTTCTTCAAAAATAGCGAAATTTCTTCTGACCTGATTTGACTAGTCGGCTATTTAGGCGTAATGTAGGAAGACGTTGCCCAAAGTTTGGGGATCCCGTTGTGGAACCCGGCTCAAGTGCAACCAATCAAAACACTGAAAACTAGCCCGCAAAGGCTGGAATTTGGTGACTTCGATTGAAAACTTACATTGAAAAAAAGCCCAAAATTTATGGGTTTTTTCCCGTATATCTCTTGGATTTACGGCGGATAGGTGCTAAGTTAGTGAAGTTGCTCTGCGTAGGACCCCAGCGGGAAATCGCAGATGCATCCGATCCTTGAGAACTCAACAGC
>DDPP01000007.1:1691-3684 GCA_002342255.1 Micrococcales bacterium UBA2465 | reverse complement strand
AGAGGTGCTCTTGGCTTCAACTTGGAAGGTAACCAGCAGAATGACTTCGAGCGGATGGCTTCAAAGGTCAGGGATGAATTGAAGAAGAACTTCAAGCCTGAGTTCCTTAACCGTGTTGATGACGTAATCGTCTTCCCACAGCTTTCTAAGGAAGAGCTTTTGGAGATTGTCGAGCTATTCATCAAGAAGCTAAACAACCGTCTAGAGGAGCGAGACATAACTCTAACTCTTACCCAGGCAGCCAAAGAGCGTTTGATTGAACTTGGCTACGATCCAGCCTTAGGTGCTAGACCATTGCGTCGTGCAGTTCAACGTGAAATCGAAGACAAGATTTCTGAGCAGATCCTGCAGGGCAACATCAAGAATGCAAGTGATGTCACCGCAGATGTTGTTGCCGGTGAATTCATATTTACTTCAAATGAACGACAGGCAGCCGTCATCTAATTAGGTAAAGATACCAGCAACGCCGCGGGTGATGCTGGTATCTATCTTTAACTGGCAATATTGAATCATGGCAACTTACCAACGAAGACAAAGCGTTCTCTGGACTCAACGAGTAATTGTTTTAGCAGTATTAATAGGTTTGATCTGGGGAATAGTTGCCTTTATTGGTTTCATTGGTGGACTAATCGGTGGTGGAAATTCTCAGCAGCCAACTATGAAAGCTGGTGATCCTTGCCAGGCACAGCAAATAAAAGTTGAATCATTCGTTGGCACAGCCAAGCAAGAAAATCAACTTGCTTTTAATCCCGGCGAAAACCCGTATTTTTGGTTCAGAATTACAAATGTTGGTTCAGTTGACTGCACCTTCAATGTCGGCACTTCTGGTTCCTATTACTTTGTAAAATCTGGTTCAGAATCTATCTGGAGTTCGAAAGACTGCAATTTATCGGTAAAGCGTGAAGACTTACTCATGCTGCTTAGCCCCAATGATCCGGTGACCAGTGGTGCCTCTGATTGGCAGCGAGTTAGATCTAGCTCCTCGGGATGTTCGGTCGCAGATGGGCAACCAGAAGTTACCGCAAATGGGGCAAGTTATGTAATGCACGCTGAAGTAAATGGTGTTATCAGTGAAAACACAGTCCAGTTTGTGTTGAACTAGAACCATGAATAAATCAACGGTTGCGATTTTGGGCTGTGGCGCTATGGGCTCAGCGATACTTAGCGGAATGCTGCATCACGGGACTTCAGCAGAAGGTGTGAAGGTAACTGCTCTGAGAAAAGAATCAGCGGAGCAGCTAGCAAAGAAATTCAAAGTAACTGCCTATGCAACCGAGTATCAACCAAATGCCAACAGTTTGGCAGTTCATGGAGCGAGCTTAGTTTTGCTTTCAGTGAAGCCAAATCAAATCGTGAAAGTAATTCAAGAGATTTCTCCGGTTCTAGCTGAAGGCGCTTTGATTGTTTCTGTTGCTGCGGGAGTAACCACGGCAACCATGGAATCCCGCCTACCTAAAGGGGTTGCTGTTATTAGAGCTATGCCTAATACCCCAGCGCTAATCGGTAAAGGTGTAACAGGAATATCTGCAGGGGCATCGGCAACAGCAGAACAGGTTTCCAGAGTTGAAGAACTTTTCAATGGTGTTGGTAAAACTTTGGTTATCCCTGAATCGCAGATTGATGCTCTTTCAACAATCTCTGGATCTGGTCCTGCCTACGTTTTCTATTTCATCGAAGAATTCATCGCAGCTGCCATGAAACACGGTTTCACTCAAGAGCAGGCATATTTGATGGTGAGTGAAACCTTTGATGGGGCAGCTGCACTGCTGGTGAAAAGCCAAGGTGATCCAGCAGAGTTGAGAAGGCAAGTTACCAGCCCAAATGGCACAACCATGAAGGCTGTTGCGGTCATGGAAAACGCTAACCTACACGAATTATTTTTTGAAGCCACTAGCGCAGCCCTAGCTCGCGCTAAAGAGATTGCACAGGAGATGAAGTAATGGCCGATGTTTTTGATGCCTTAGCAGATAGCAACCGCAGAGCAATACTTGAA
>DDPP01000007.1:0-1666 GCA_002342255.1 Micrococcales bacterium UBA2465 | reverse complement strand
CTTACTGTCGCTACTAAAGGTAAAACTAAGACATATTCCTTGAACAGAGTCGGCTTTGCTGAAGCAGCCAAATGGTTTGCCAAGTTCGGTTCTACTTTTGTAGTTGGTCAAGCTGATGCTTTAGGCGAGAACATCGCTAATCTGCTTACTAGCGCATCTGGTTGGCTGGAAGCCAAGTTTGGTTCCAAGATCAATTTAGATTTTGATCCTGAAGAAGTTGGCAGAGAGTTAGGTAAAAAGCTTTCTGATGTTAAAGCAGATGCAACTGAAAAGATTGCTGAAGTAAAAGTGAAAGTAAAAAAGAAGTAATTACTTTGCATCAATCTCGGCAACCAGATTGGTTACCAAGTGTTTGATTTGATCTCTAATAACTCGCACAGCTTCAATGTCTTGACCAGCTGGGTCATCTAAAACCCAGTCTCGGTAAATCTTGCCAGGAAAGAATGGGCACTTATCGCCACAACCCATAGTTATCACGTAATCACTAGCCAACACTGAATCGTCAGTTAGAACCTTAGGCTCATTGTTGGAAATGTCAATGCCAACTTCCCTCATCACTTCAACAGCGATTGGATTGATTTCATCCTTAGGCTCGGTTCCAGCTGAGCGAATCTCAATTCGATCGCCAGCTAAATTACTTATCCAGCCAGCTGCCATCTGCGAACGTCCAGCGTTATGAACACAGACGAAGAGAACACTAGTTTGCATGTATTCAGGATAAAACAATGGTGCCTCTGAAAAACCAGAGGCACCAGTTTAGAAGGTAAATTATTTTTTCTTCTTCTTGGACTTCTTTTCGCCATCAATGAGTAATACGTAGAGTAAAGCAATCAATGCTCCGGCAAATTCAGCAACGACTAGAACTAGATCCTCCCGCGGGAAACCATCGCGGATCATTAGGGCAAAGGTAACCGCTGGGTTAGCTTGGGCACCGGTCATTGTGTATGAGCTGGCAACAACTACCCATAGACCAACAGCAAAAGGAATTATTGCCTCACGCTTAGTTGATGCAAGTCTGACAATTATTAAAATCAAAACTGCAGTTGCTAGAATCTCACCAATCACCGGTCCAGTTAGTTCGATGAATGTTGCAGTATTTTTTACAACCGGTGAGTTAATCATGCGACTACCCACCATCAGGCCAAGGTATGCGCCAATTAGTTGGGCAATCCAATAAACAATGAGCGTGTTTAGGTCAATTACTTTTCTGGCAAACATGAAAAGTGTTACCGCTGGGTTTAGGTGACCACCTGAAATAGTTGCGGTGATTAGAATCATCAGGGCTAGGGTTCCACCAATCGCAATATTTCTGATTGGGCTATATTCCACGGTTAGACCGCTGGCGATAATCGCGATTACGAAGATGGCAACACCCATCATCTCGGCAATTCCCATGCGTACTAGTTTGTTGATTTTCATTATTTTCCTTTCGGGGGATATCCAGTCAATGCCAGTATTGCCTCGTTATGTCTAAGGAAGCCTGGTTTCCAAGGCGGATCGAAGCGGGCATAGTATGGATCGCCGACTGTTGTTAGTCCGGCGCTTTCGACAGCAGCTCTTAGCTGTTTGCCTAAAGTATTGAAATGTTGATAGCTAGCTAAGCCTCGGAACTTGATTGCAGCTGCATAGTGAGGGGCTACCTCAATGCATTTGACTTCTGCATCTA
>DDPP01000015.1 GCA_002342255.1 Micrococcales bacterium UBA2465 | reverse complement strand
TATGCCACTGGCTAGGCCGGGAGATTCCGAAACCATTCGTCCATAAGCTTGACGGTATGTCTTAGACTCCGGAAGATTTCTTGCTGCAGTTGGAATATTTAGATTAACCAACTGTCCTTTCGGAGCTTGATTGCTGGATTTGTCTTCGGACCTTCTCAAGTGAAGAATGATGGTGCGAGGTTCTGAATCCACTGCTGGGATGTAATCGGGGGTATCTTGTTTAGATCCTGTTGGTAACCAGCCGCGTTCAACAAAGAGTATTTGACCGTTATTCATTTCAAAAGCCACTAACTGCAAAAAGCCGGGATTGCCTTGGAACGGACGATTTCTCACCAAGTAACTTTGAGCTGGAATGTAATGCCCGCTGAGCGTGACTTGACGATATTCCAGTTCTGCCTGCCAAGGCTTATCGACTTGCAGAAGTGTTTGAAGGGGTTCGGGCTGGCGATTGAAATTTTGAATCACAATTTGATTTCGTTGATGGACCTCTGATGCTCTAGAAAATTGCCACTGCGCAAGAAACCAGCAGGCAACTCCAAATAGTAAGCCAATTAGAATCCATGAACCCCAACGCACAAAGACTGAATTACGATTCATCTTTTGGTCGAGCCTTGAACTGGTCTGCTGAAATGCTAAGAGTTGGGGCAACAACTTTTGCGGCTTTGTCGGATGGAGCCGAGCCAACCTCATTTGCTATAACCACAGCAAAATAAGGCAGGAAAATTGCACCCAAAGAGAAAAGTAAAGTGAACCAACCAAGTGGCACTAGCACGGCAAAAATAATACAGAGAACTCTAACCACCATGGCAACGCTGTATTTGATGAACCTCAGTTTACGTTCCTGGTCAGGGGAAACTTCCACTGATGTCACCGATTGGCGCTTAGCCAAATTGCCCTCCTAGATAATGAACCTAATCCAAGCCTAGATATAGACTTGACCCAAACCTAATCGAGAGTGATTTGAGGCCAAAATGTCCAGAATCGTGCTAGTAACCGGTGGTAACCGAGGAATCGGAAAGTCAATCGCAGAAGCTTTCATTTCTGCAGGATATAAGGTCGCAGTAACGGTTCGAAGTGGTGAAGGCCCTACTGGAGCGCTGAGTGTTAAAGCTGACGTAACTGATCCGACTTCACTAGATTCGGCATTTGC
Organism: Micrococcales bacterium UBA2465; assembly: GCA_002342255.1. Classification (GTDB taxonomy): domain Bacteria; phylum Actinomycetota; class Actinomycetes; order Actinomycetales; family Microbacteriaceae; genus Rhodoluna. Next base: position 5,387 of record DDPP01000015.1, on the reverse strand, counting down.
AGAAATTGAAGAAAAACTTGGCCCTGTTGAAATCTTGGTTGCAAATGCAGGTATCACCAGAGATACCTTACTGATGCGCATGACTGACGAAGAGTTCGAAGAAGTTCTGAATACCAACCTGACTGGAGCATTTAGAGTCTTGCGCAGAGCAACCAAGGGAATGATCAAGCAGAAGTATGGCCGAGTAATCCTGATTGGGTCGGTGGTTGCCCTGTTAGGAAGTCCGGGCCAAGTGAATTATTCAGCTGCCAAGAGCGGCCTAGTGGGCATGGCTCGATCACTAACCCGTGAGCTAGGTGGCCGGGGTATCACTGCCAATGTTGTTGCTCCAGGTTTCATTGACACAGATATGACTGCGGCTCTTACCGAGGAGATGCAGGCTGATTATAAAAAGCGCATACCAGCGGGCAGATTTGCCTCTCCAGAAGAGGTGGCCAAGGTAGTCTTATGGCTGGCTGGCGATGACGCTTCATACATCTCAGGAGCAGTCATACCAGTTGATGGCGGAATGGGCATGGGTCATTAGACCAAAAATCCTAAATAAACTGGCAGAATATCCTTTGGGGGAAAAGGACCAGACTATGAAAGAAGAAAATGGGCATCCTCGAAGGTAAAAAAATTCTAGTAACCGGTGTTTTAACCGAAGCTTCTATTGCATTCTCCGTAGCACGATTGGCACAGGAACAGGGTGCTGACATCATTCTTTCCTCATATGGCCGCATGATGCCGATCACCGAAAAGATTGCTCTGCGACTTCCAAAACCGGCTCCAGTGATAGAACTTGATGCAACCAATGCTGAAGACTTGGCGGCCTTGCCAGCTCGAGTAAAAGAACATTTTCCTCATCTTGATGGAATTGTGCATGCCATTGCTTTTGCACCTAGCACTGCACTGGGTGGTAATTTCCTCTCCACCGAGTGGGAAGATGTTTCGGTGGCAGTTCAGGTATCTGCTTATTCGCTGAAAGCTATCACGATGGCTGCTCATCCATTACTAAAGTCGGGTTCTTCTATAGCGGGACTAACTTTTGATGCGAGCGTCTCATGGCCGGTTTATGACTGGATGGGTGTAGCGAAGGCTGCTTTTGAATCTACTTCAAGATATTTAGCCAGATACCTCGGCAAAGAGGGGATAAGAGTTAACCTAATTTCTGCTGGACCGCTAAGGACCCCCGCAGGCAAGAGCATCCCTGGCTTTGCTGAAATGGAAGATGTCTGGGTAGTCAGATCTCCTATGCAATGGGAACTTGCGGACGCCGAACCAGCAGCAAGAGGAATTATTGCATTACTCAGTGATTGGTTCCCAGCTACCACGGGTGAAATTATTCACGTAGATGGTGGATTGCACTCTACTGGCCACTAAAAGCCAATTAGGTCTATTACTTCAGCCAAGTTTCCTGAACCAATAAGTAAATCTGCAGCCGAGCGCACCCGGGGCTTGGCATTGAAGCCGATGCCCAAACCGGCTGCCTTAAGCATGTCCAAATCGTTGGCACCATCACCAATTGCAATACATTTGTCTTGACTTAGTCCTAGCACTCTAGCCCATTCAATCATCGCTGTGGCCTTAGCTGGTTTATCTATAATTGGCTCAACCACATCACCGGTTAGTAAACCATCAATTATTTGAAGCTGGTTTGCGCGAAAGAAATCTAAGTGGATTTGTTTTGCCAACGGCTCAACCAACTGGACGAACCCACCGGATACCGCTCCAACCCGCCCGCCTTTGCTGTGAATCCAATTCACCAACTCGTGAGCACCTTGGGTAAAGGTCAATTTTCCTAAAGCTTGTTGAATTACTGATTCTGGTAAACCTGTTAAGGTCCTAACCCTAGCTCGCAGACTACCTGCGAAATCAAGTTCTCCAGCCATTGTTCTCTCAGTTACGGCAGCCACTTCCTCGGCTTTTCCGGCAAATTCTGCTAAAACTTCTATGACCTCTTGGTTGATTAGGGTCGAATCAACGTCTAGAACAACGAGGAAGCGTGCCTGACCCGGTAATTGATTCATAGTGAAACTTTATTAGTTACCATCGATAATCCGTCACTTGCCAAAGGTGTCTTGGCTGATTTATCCTTTGGCTTAAATTAGGCTGAAGGATAATGAAACCAGTTCTTGAATTCAATGAAGTAACTCTCGTTAGAGATGGTCGCACCATTCTTAATGGAGTCAATTGGTCCGTCTCGGCTAATGAACGTTGGGTGATCGTTGGGCCAAATGGTGCTGGCAAGACTTCCATGCTTAAGATTGCCGCCGCTCAGTTGCATCCAACTTCTGGAACAGCAAGTGTCTTGGGGGACACACTGGGAGAAACCAATGTTTTTGAAATCAGGACGAGAGTTGGTTTCGCCTCAACGGCCATTGCCAATCGGATTCCAAACTCCGAACTAGTGCTTGACGCAGTTATGACCGCAAGCTATGCCATAACAGGCCGTTCTAAAGAAAAGTATGACGAAGTCGATGAGCGAAGAGCGAAACGGGTGTTGAAAGAGTGGAATCTTGCTGAATTCGCCAATCGCCCATTTGGCACACTAAGCGATGGTGAAAAAAAGCGCACTCAGATCGCCAGAGCGGTGATGCCAGATCCTGAACTGCTGCTACTGGACGAACCGGTAGCTAGTTTAGATATTGGCTCGAGAGAAGCGACTATCAAAATCCTGGGAAACTATGCTTCCCATCCACAAGCACCAGCGATAATCATGGTTACTCACCATCTAGAGGAAATCCCAGTTGGGTTCACCCACGCATTAGTCCTAAATGAAGGCAAAATCGCTGCCTCGGGCCCCATAACAAGCACCTTAACCACGGAAAAACTAAGTCAGGCTTATGGGCTGGAGCTGGAAGTAGTCATGTTGGGCGGCCGATTCGCGGTTCGCGCCAAATAACCTCTGGCTTCGACCTTATTCCTCTGGTATAGTTTTCCCTTGGTGACAAAGTTCACCGAATTCCGTTTTTAGTTGAAAGATTTCCCATGAAGGCTGACATTCACCCAAAGTATGAGCCGGTCGTTTTCCGCGATCTAGCATCAGGCGTAGCATTTCTAACCCGCTCAACCGTAACTTCTTCAAAGACCATCGAGTGGGAAGACGGAAACACCTACCCAGTTTTCGATGTTGAAATCTCATCTGCATCACACCCGTTCTATACAGGTAAGCAGAGGATTCTTGACTCAGCCGGTCGTGTTGAACGCTTCAACGCCCGATACAAGAATTTCGGCGACAAGAAGTAATCAAAGTTTTAAGAAATGGGCCCCAATTGGGGTCCATTTTTGCTAATCCAAAGTTTTCACAGGCCAGCCAAATGCTGGTCGGTAGTTTGGCATGTCTTGTCGCCGCCAAGCTGCGTAACTATCCTCAATCTCATCTGCCCACTTCACCTGCAATTCGTGAAGCTCATGCAATGAGTTTGGAAAAGGAGCAACCGGTTTGTCTAAAGCTAAGTAATAGCGAAGAATTGCATAGCCAACATGACCTGCGGCGATCGCATCATCTGCCGCAGTATGAGCATTCAACAGTGGAACACCATACCTTTCAGCAACTGAAACCAGAGTGCGTTTACCTTTGCGGTATTTATCGACAGTTTTATCAATCACCAGTGGATCTATAACAGCACCGAACTTTACTGGCTGAACCCCATGCCTGAGTGCCTCATAGTGCAATATGGTGAAATCATATGAAGCATTGTAGGCAACTACTGGTATGCCTTGACTGAAGAGTTCCTGAATGGCAGAAACTATTTCAGATACACCTGAAGTAGCATCTTGGGCATTGGCAACATCTTTGTCATAGAAGCCATGAACTTTGCTACTTTCTTCAGGAATAGGTATTCCTGGATTCAACACCCAGTCTTTACCCTGAGGGAGCACTTCACCATCAGAATTTATAACATGCAGTGCGGCCGTGATAATTCTGGACTCTTTGAGATTTAGTCCCGTTGTTTCTGTATCAAACACTGCTATCTGGTTTAGCCATGAAGGCAGTTCCAGCTTGCTTCTTTCTTCGCTCACAAATCAACACTAGTTGTCAACTCTGACAAGGACTGGTTGAACAGGCGGTAAACTTTTAGAGGTCAAAGTCCGCAGGAGGGGATAGATAGTGGTTGCGGCCGTCGAACTTCAGGAACTTGCAGCTTCCAGAGCCATTCATAAGAGCGCAATGGTTGATGGGGCTTTGTGTAACTATTGGTTTTACCCTTCCACTTCGGAAAATCCTGAACAAGATCCAACTATCGTTTTAGTTCACGGCTATCGTGGAGACCACCATGGCTTAGAGTCATTTGCCGGCGGTTTAGCAAAATTCAACATAATCGCACCTGATTTGCCCGGTTTTGGATCTTCAATACCACTGGAACAAGAACATAACCTAGACAACTACGTAATTTGGTTGGCTGCTTTTGTTCGCGAACTGCAACTTGACCAACCCATCGCTGTCGGGCACTCATTCGGAACGTTGATGATCACCGCTGCCCAAGCTAGGTATCAGATGTTTAGAGCGCTAGTCTGCATCAACCCGGTTGCTGGAGGCATCACTAAAGGTATTTCCAGAATTCTGTTGAACTTCGTCAAGTTCTATTACTTCGCGGCCAATAAAATGCCGACCAGTATCGGCCTGAAAATGCTGACCACCAACTTATTAGTAGATGGTATGAGCGCTTACACCACAAAATCGGAGGATAAGAGTCTGAGGGATTGGATTAAGGCGCAGCACAAATTGCATTTCAATAGTTTTGCTAACTCAGATGTTATCTGGGAGTGCTACTTAGCTTCAATTTCGAATGTTATTCAGCCATATGTCAAAGACATCACTGTTCCAGTGCTGATGATAGCTGCCGAACTAGATGAAGTTACTCCAGTTTCAGAAGTATTCAAGGTTGCCGAAACCATGAAGAGCGCCCAAGTGCACGTCATTCCAAACTGTGGACACTTAGTTCACTACGAAGCCGCCCAACAAACCGTTGATTACATTGAAGAGTTTCTCAACAGAGTTCAACTCAAATGAAAACTTTACACTTTGATGCAAGGTTTATCAGATTAGATCACCACGATGGAATTAGTCGTTTCAGCGTTGAACTAATTAAGCACCTCACCTCCAAAGTAAGGGTTGTTGCTATCATCCATGACCGTAAACAACTTAATCTTCTGCCAAAGGGAATCGAATTCCTTGAAGCAAATTCGCCAGAATCCTTAGCGGAATTTTTTATCGCTAAAAAACTCAATCGAGCAGGTGCAACTCATGTTTACTCACCAATGCAGGTGATGGGTAGCGCTGGAAGAAAGTACCGATTAGCGCTAACCCTGCATGATCTAATTTATTATCGTCACAGGAGACCGCCACAGGACTTAAATCTCTTCATCAGGGTAATCTGGCGACTCTACCATTTTACTTACAT
>DDPP01000102.1:5731-6719 GCA_002342255.1 Micrococcales bacterium UBA2465 | reverse complement strand
GTATACATCGGGAAAACCACTAGATGTGCAAGAGAATCAACGCGATTAGCCTCAGGGTGGAATGCTGCCAGTGAGTCATAGAAATCTGGTACCTGGAATCCACCATCAGACCACTTGTCAAAGTCATCAGCACAAGCCGATAAATACTCACTGTCGTGGGTTATCTTCTTGGCTAGTTCTCTTAGCGACCCGGAAATACCAGAAACAGCTATAGAGCAAATCTTGTGAACTGATTTCTCAGGGATAGAACCATCCTGAATCTGGTGACCTCTAAGGGTTAGAGCAGCTGACTTGATTACTTCCCACTCTTGAGAGTCAGCTATCTCTTTAGCCGTAATCATCGTATTAATGGTGCTCATGAGAACCTCCTCGTTCACAGTTCAAATATACCGAACCAGAGTGATCAGTTCTAGGCAGATACAGACTTACGAAGCCTAGTAATTGCCAACATTCTCCAGCTCAACAGAACTAAAACAACGCTCAACACTAAATACTCGAATTTGAATCCAAGGAAAGCACTAATGACTGTCAGGTAAATAATAACTGCCGTTGGCCAGTCATCACCAACCACAAAGTCATATATGAATTCAATGCCTAGAGGGAGTCTAGGTTGTTGAGCCAACTTAGCTTGAGAATCTGGATGAGATCTCTTTCTCATTTTTAGAGCTAGAACTAAAAGTAAAGAGACAACAGAAAGTCCAGTAATAATTGGCAGCAAAACGAGATCCTGCATTGCCCATTCAATGCCTAAACCTTCGGTCGTCCAGAAAATACCGAAGGTGGTAAGAATCAAACCAACTGCAAATTTCAAGGTGTTTTCTGGAACTTTGCTTAGTGGTCGATGCAAAATAAACCCAGCAGCAACCACAATCATCACTGCAACAGTTGCCGATAGTGCTGCAACAGGAATCTTGTTTTGTAGTGCTCCGAAAGTAACAACTAGGAAGGCAACTTCAATACCTTCGATTACAACCGCTTTATAAGAAAT
>DDPP01000102.1:2569-5726 GCA_002342255.1 Micrococcales bacterium UBA2465 | reverse complement strand
GTGAACGCATACCAGTCAGAAACAATGCTGCGCCTTTCTTTGACTGCAGTTTTGGCTTGTTCCATTTCGGTTTTGAAAATCTTATCTTCATCGTGCAAAGCCTTATACCCCGACGCTCTTTGAATAGCTTTTCTCAACCACTGCAATCCAAAGATCAACGACAGTAGTCCAACTATCAGACGAAGGATTTCAACAGGGAAAAGTGTTAGCAGAGGACCAAAAGCTGCAATAATTACGGCTACTGTAATAAGTCCGGCAATGGTTCCTTGCCTAGCTGACTTCCAATCCCTAGCTAAACCAGCCGCCATAACGATGGTCAACGCTTCGACTGCCTCTACCAAGGTGGCAATAAAAACGGAGATGATTAGTGCTAAATCGTGCATTTGTTATCTCCTATCGAGCCACCCAGGAGAATCGAACTCCTGACCTGCTCTTTACGAGGGAGCTGCTCTGCCGACTGAGCTAGGGTGGCTAATTACAAAAACCAATTCTAGTTTGAGTCTAGAAGACCCACTCTTCTAAGTCTTCGAAGAGCCCCATCTTCAATTGGCGAATCTGGGCCAATGATCCATCTCACTGCTCGAAGTGTGAATCTGGTGGCCGGAATTACTAACCACCGAGGTGCCGTTTTGAGTTGGAGCAACTCTCTTTCCACTGGAGTCAAGCTAACTACTGCGCCTGCAAACAAAACACGATATATCCCCCTTGCATACCAAGGCAAACCAGGTTTCTTGATGAACTTGATTACATCTTTAGTGTTTTTATCAACTCGAAGTGAACCATTATCGGCAAACACTTGAATAGTCTCTTCAAGTTCAGCAAAAGTCATCGGGCATTTAGTTAATCCAAGCGCTGCAACCGACCTTGACCACTGGCTAACATAGGCATCAGCGCCACCAGGCAATTCTCTAGCTGAATACATCTGATGTGCGATTAGAAAACTTTCAGTGAAAGCGATGTGGACCCAGAGCAATAGATCTTGATCTGCAGCCTTGAATTCTCTTGGTCTTCCATCTGCTTCATCAAAGGTTCCCTTAACTCGATCATGCAATCTATTTACTCGCATTGATTCTTTTTCAGCAGCTTCGAAAGATCCAAAGGTTGTCACAGTCAGCCAGCGAATTGTTCCAGCCAGTCTGCCCAAAGCATCTTGCTGATACCTCGAGTGTTTGGTAACTCCTGCAACCGGNNAGCCAAGGTGGATTACCACTTGGTTCATTTGAGAGTAATGCCCGAAAACGTTTGGAGAAGAACTCCTGAAACCTAGTGTTTGCCATTAACTACTGACATGTTTTTTCTTCTGCCGGAAGGGTCCCATTTAACAGGAAGCCATCAACAGTGCTGGCAATGCAACTATTTGAAGCACTGTAAGCAGTGTGACCTTCACCCTCATAGGTAAGCAACCATCCATGCTTTAAGACATTATGAGCCACGTTAACTGCCTGTGAGTATGGGGTGGCTGGATCGTTAGTTGTGCCAACCACCAGCATGGTTGGGGCATCCTTAGCTGAGTAATCAGTTGGACCCTTCACCACCTTGAACGGCCAGCCGTAACATGCCAGACCACCATACTGCCAATAGCGACCAAAGACTGGGCTTGTATTCAGTGCCTTTTGATTCTGGGCAACCATGTCAGCCATTTTGTCTGACTCTCTAGAGTCAAGACAACTTATCGCCTTGAAAGCTTCGTTATCGTTGCTGCCGAAGCTATCTGTGTCTTGGTCATAATTGAAATAGGAGTCTGCAAGTAAAAGAAAAATTCGACCATCAGACTTAGATGGATTCCAGAACTGGTTGAATGCCATGGTCAAATACTGCCAAGAGTCTTTTGAATACAAAGCTGCAATCATTCCAGTGAAGCCAGAATTCAGAGTTAATCTTCTTGAACCCAGCGAAGTATATTTCTTACCCTTTTCTAATACCGAAAGAAAATCGGTTCCAACTTTCGCCATGGCCTGATCAACAGTTAGACCGGCAAAAGGACAGCTATTTACCCTGGCAATACAGTCGGCAAGATATGCCCGCATGGCTGATTGGAAACCACGTAGTTGGTTTAGTGAATCTTCACTTGGGTCAACAGTTGGGTCCACAACACCATCTAAGACAAAACGTCCGACGTTCTTTGGGAAAAAACTTGCATAGGTGATGCCAAGTTGAGTTCCGTAAGAGAAACCTAAGTAGTTTAGTTTTTTACTACCTAAAACTGCTCTGATGATATCCATGTCTTTGGCAGCTGAGCTGGTGTCGACATGTCCAAGCAAAGCACCAGTGCTTTTCAAACAGGCCGCCCCGAAGTCTTTTACAGTTTTCTTAGTGAAATTGATGTCTGCATCGCTACCAATCTCGTAAGGACTTGACTCATAAAGGTATGTTTTGAGTTTCGAAGCTGAGTAGCACTTAATCGAAGTGCTCGCACCAACACCTCTAGGATCGAATCCAACGATGTTGTAATTGTTTCGAAGTTGCTCGGTTCCCAAATCAGAAATGTAATCCGTGACCCATTCTCTACCAGATCCACCAGGACCACCTGGGTTCATCAGCAAATATGGAGCAGTTTTTGGATTGCTAGCTGGGTTCACTGCAACAGCAATGTTGATAGCTCCTGCACCTGGTTTGCTCCAGTCCAAAGGAACCTGAATATTTCCACAGCGTGCCTTGGTGTTAGATCCAGGGCAATTCTTCCAAACCGGTTTTTGGGCATAGAAACCAGCAAGAGTTTTTGGGGCGGCTAACGCAGCAGTCTGATCCAAATTAGCGGTGGGGGCGATCACCTTCTGAGAAATGGCGTTGTAACTTAGGAAACCTGCGGAAACTAAACCAGCAATGATAGACATCACTAGAACTGCTCTGTTGATGGTTTTTCTCATCGTTTTGCCTTTCTGCGCAAACTAACTGCTAAAGAATCCATCAAGAGTGAATCCCTAACGTTTCTTTCTACTCGGTAACGAACCTGCTGAATCTTTTCAATGGCATGAATGGCTTGGGCTTGAGAAATGTCTCTAGCCAATCCCCTAATTTCATTCTCCAAATCAGGATTAATAAGTCCCTGGTTTGAGCCTAACTGAATTGTTAGAACATCTCTATACAGGCCCATCAAGTCAACGAATATGCGGTCCAGACCATCACGCTTGGAACGTGTGGCACGGCGTTTCTGAGC
>DDPP01000102.1:0-2498 GCA_002342255.1 Micrococcales bacterium UBA2465 | reverse complement strand
GCCATGAGTTCTTGGCGTTCTTGTTCATCTATCTCTGCCGTTAGCTGAGCACCATCACTTTCAGCAAGTCTTAAGAGGGTTACCGAGGCATCCATAGCAGAAGGAATATCGGTGATGGCTAGCACTGTGGTTAGTGCCTGCTTTCTTCTGTCTCTAGCTGCAGAGTTGGTTGCAAGTCTTCTAGCCATGCCAACATGGGATTGGGCTTGAGCTGCGGAAACAAATGCAAGGCGTTCCTCAACTCCATACTTTTCCATCAGCAGTTGAGCCACTTCTTCAACGCTTGGCACCTTCAACATGATTCGACGAACTCGAGAGCGAATGGTTGCCAGTAGGTCTGCTTCACTTGGAGCACAGAGCATCCAGATGGTTCCCTTCGGCGGCTCTTCTAAAGACTTCAATAAAAGATTGCTGGTTCTATCAGACATGCGATCGGCATCTTCAATAATCATGATTCGATACTTTGCCACTGCTGGCATCTGCAGTGATTTATCGATGAACTCGCTTACCTCATCAATACTGATTTGAACTCTTTCAGTATTAAGCACCTGAACATCAGGATGATTACCAACCCTGACCATTTCACAGGAATTACAAACACCACAGCCACCCTGTTCACAAACCAGTGCAGCACTGAAAGCAAAAGCCATTTCTGATCTGCCAGATCCTGGAGGACCAGTAAACAGCCAAGCGTGATGGACCGCAGATTCTTTAGTTATTTCACGCAAGAGTTCGGTGACTGCTTCGGGTTGCGAAACAACATCACGAAAGACTCTTGGGATGCCTACCATGGAACTAGATTAGCCCCGAAACTCTTGCCCTAATAATCTCCTGCATGGAATCAACGGCTGCATCGGCATCGATGACTAAAAAGCGATTAGGCTCAGCCTCAGCTAGACCCAAATACGCCTGTCTTGCTCTCTCAAAGAATTCAACCTTTTCGCTTTCCAAGCGGTCAGGTTCTGTCCCAGTGGTGTTGCGACGATTTCTGGCAACTTCTGCTGGCAGGTCAAGCAAGACTGTCAGGTCTGGAAGTAATCCATCAACCGCCCAAAGCGACAGGTTTCTAACCTCTTCCATGGATAGTTCTCTGCCTGCCCCTTGATAAGCGACCGAGGAATCGAAATACCTGTCAGTTATTACAATCTCACCGCGAGCTAAAGCTGGGCGAATCTTTGAAGCAACATGGTGAGCCCGATCGGCGGCAAATAAGGCTGCCTCAGATCTAGCAGCTAATTCTCCTTTGTGGTGTAGCAAGATTTTTCTGATCTCGACGCCAACTTCGGTGCCACCTGGCTCCATGGTTCTAACCACTGTTTTGCCAAGGCTTTCCAGCCACTGCTCTAGCAGGTCGGCTTGAGTGGATTTACCCACCCCGTCGATTCCTTCAAAAGAGATAAATAGCCCTGACATTACTTAGCCTTTCGAGTTGAACCCTTTTTCACAGTTCTAGCTGGTGCTGCTGACCGTCTTGATTTAGACAACTTCGGAGCGGGCTGACCTGGCTCAAGACCAAGTTTCTCTCTGCGAATAGCCAGAAGTTCAAAGGCACGTTCTGGGGTCAATTCCTCAAGCGGTTCATCTTTTGGAACGGTTGCGTTAATCGCACCGTCAGTCACATACAAACCGAACTGACCGCTCTTGGCAACCACGTTGGTCTTAGCAGCTGGATCTTCACCAAATTCCTTTAGTGGAGTTGCAGCTGTTACCCTGCCACGAAGTTTAGGCTGTGCAAAGATGGCAAGCGCTTCATCCAAAGTGATGTCAAAGATTTGATCTTCAGCTTGCAAACTTCTGGATTCTTTGCCCTTGAGCATGTAAGGGCCGAACTTACCGTTTTGTGCGGTGATGTCTAAACCAGACTCTGGGTCAACTCCAACAACCCTAGGCATCGAAAGAAGTTTCAACGCTGTGTCAAGGTCCATATTTTCTGGAGACATGGATTTGAATAATGATCCGGTCTTAGGTTTCTTTGCATCTGGGTCATCTAGTAAAACATAAGGACCGTAACGACCATCTTTGAACAAGATGTTGAAACCAGTTGCTGGATCAACGCCAAGGATTCTGTCCTTGATGATTGGCGCTTCGATGAGTTCATGAGCTTTCTCAAGAGTCAACTCATCAGGTGCTAAACCTTCTGGGATGTTGATAATGCGACGACCATTTTCGTCAGCACCTTCAGCATTTGGCTCGATAAAGATTTCTAGGTAGGGACCGAACTTTCCAGTTCGCAGTGTGATGCCATCACCAAGGTCAAGCGAGTTCAATGCCTTAGCATCGATGTCGCCGATGTTCTCCACAAGGGAGTGCAATCCTGGGTTGGTATCGGAACCAAAGTAAAACTGCTTTAACCACTCGCTGCGGTTCATAGTTCCACCGGCAATCTCATCGAGATCTTCTTCCATGGCAGCCGTAAAGGCATAATCAATCAAGCGCTCTACATTCTCTTCCAAGAATCGAATTACGGTGAAGGCAATCCACTCTGGAACCAGAGCCTG
>DDPP01000027.1:1942-3078 GCA_002342255.1 Micrococcales bacterium UBA2465 | reverse complement strand
ATTCCACCGCGAACTGCGAACTCTCCCCTGCGGGTCACCATGTCAACTCGGCTATAGGCAATCTCTATGAGTTTTAGGGTTAGCTCTGGAAGTAAATATTCTTTACCGACCTCAAAGCTCAACGGAGGATAGTTCTCTAAACCTAAGACCACTGGCTGTAATGCTGCTCGAATGGAGGCAACTAAAAAGTATGGCTCTTTGCTCTTTTTTAGCTCAGCCAGGCGATGTAAAACCTGAAGTCTCTTTCCAACTGTTTCCGCAGATGGGCTAAGTCGCTCATGCGGCAGGGTTTCCCAAGAGTTGAATTCCAGGACTTCGGTTTGCGGGTGAACAAGTTTCAGATAGGCGGCTAGATCCTCTGCTTCCTTGCCACTGCTAACTACTACCAAACACTGATTACTTAGTTTCTTAGTTTGGCGAAGTTCGCTAATGCTGGAGAGAATCCAGTTTTGGGCACCGGCGGGGGCAACAATCTCTAAGCGCTTTTTATCTAGGGCTTTAGAAACGGCAACAAATGGATAAGTGTCACTCAGACGTGCGACAAGGCGCGAGCACCCCTCAGATCCGTCATGCACGTCCATGCATCAATTCTAGGTTGTTTATGAGTGGAACTTTTGCTGCGCTTCGGTAAGGCCTTTATTAGTTATCTCTTCCACCATGTCGGCGGCTAATCCAATTAGCACTGCTAATTCATGCTTCTCAGTCGAAGAAAAGTTCTTTAGAACAAATTCAGCTGGATCCTGCTGCCCAGGTGGTCTTCCAATTCCAAAGCGAATTCTGATGAATTCATTACCGATTGCTGAAATGATGCTTCGCAGACCATTGTGTCCAGCGTGACCGCCAGAGAACTTTATTTTTAGTTGACCAAAATCTATGTCTAATTCATCATGGATTACTAAAAGTTGCTCTGCCGGAATGTCGAAGAACTTTAGTGAGGCGGCAACCGGACCACCTGAGGTGTTCATGTAGCCATTGGATTTCACCAAAACTACCTTGGCGTTGCCAAGTCGACCTTCTGCTATCTGAGCACCTACTTTATGTGATTTGAATTTCACACTCATTCGGTTGGCCAACACATCCAGAACCATCTGACCGACATTATGCCGATTGTGCGAATAGTCGGGCCCGGGGTTACC
>DDPP01000027.1:0-1908 GCA_002342255.1 Micrococcales bacterium UBA2465 | reverse complement strand
AGCAGCTCCAGCATCTTCGCTAGCACCGGCTCCGGTACCAACTACAGATGCAACTAATTCGTGGTCATCTAGGTCTAGCTTTGCACCAGCAGGAAGCTTGATGTCTCCAGCGGTTACGTGGAAGCCAAGACCTTCCTTGTTGAAGTGAACTTCAACATACTCAGGAATGGTAGTTGCATCTACTTCAAGCTTTAGTGTCTTGTGTTCTAGATCAATAACTGTTCCAGACATTGATTCACCAACGATGTGAACAGGAACCTCAACGTGAACACGCTCACCCTTAACAATTTCAACCAGGTCGATGTGTTCGATTACCTGAGTAACAACATCCTTTGAAGCGCTCTTTACAAGAACAGTCTCGCTCTTACCGTTTAGGGTTAGCTCGATGATGGCGTTCTTGTGACGAAGTACCAGCGCTACTTCGTGAGCAGGAAGAGTGATGTGACGAGGTTCTGAACCGTGACCATATATAACCGCAGGAGTTCTTCCTGCAGCGCGAGCCTTACGAGCAGCACCTTTACCAAAGCTGGTGCGCATTTCACCAACAAGTTTGTTTTCTGACATTTTTATCCTTTATGTTTGTTCAACTCAAGCGCTTCGCGCGAGGAACCTAAGCACCCCGTCGATTACGGTTTATAACCCTCGCCGTTGTTTCTCTATGCAGTCTACTTGGAGTGAACCAGCCCGCGCAAGGCGGTCCTGACTACCAGCGCGATAGCCAAGATCAAAGAACTTACCCAAACTGCAGGTCCTGGGACGCTAAGCAGCAAGGTGCCACAGAGCAGGAACCCAAAGATTGCAACAATCCTTGGTTGTTTTCGTTCTGATTTGGGTTGCCGTAACACGCTCAGGTGTCCGATTGCGTAATAAAGCAGAACACTAAAGCTGCTAAAGGCAATCACCCACTGGGTGTATTCCCTTGTCTCAATCAGAATTACCGCCCCAGCAGCAATCAAGAACTCAGCTAACCAGGGAGCACCAAAGCGATTTCTTCTTTCAAAAACCTTAGGTAACTCTCGGTCTTCAGCCATGGTGGCAGCCGTTCTTGAGACACCGGCTAATAGGGCAAGGATTGAGCCCAGGCTAGCGGCAACAACAACGGCATCAATAATCAAAGGATTGAACCAAGGGGCAGTTCTTCCCAGAAGTGCTTCAAATACAGCACTTGGCATTGGTTCATTACCTGGGTTTAGCAACCCAACGACGACTAAGGTAATCAGTAAATAAAGTGTAAGAACTATTGCCAAAGAGATAACTATTGCTCTTGGGATGTTCTTCTTAGGATCTTTCACCTCATCACCTAATGTTGCAACTCTGGCATAACCGGCAAAAGCAAAGAAGATTATTGATGCCGCTGACAAAGTCGAATTTGACATTGATGGAGTGAGCATTTGAAGGTTGAAGTAATCAGGTCTCAATCCCGCGAGGAACCCTGAACCTATTGAAAAGAACAGGAACAGTCCTGTTACCGCCGCTAATACGGCAGCCATTTGGGCTGTTCTGTTGATACCTAAAAGATTCAATGCGGTCATCAAGATAACCACGATTGAAGCTAAGTGGTAACCAGGGGCAACATAGGTTTCAATAATTATGGCAATTGCCGCAATTGAAGCAATCTTGCCAAAGACAAAAGCAAAACCAGCTATGAAGCTAAAACCAGTTGGCAGATAAATCCTGGAGTATGAATAGACCCCACCTGCTCTAGAAATATTGCTGGCTAATTGATAGACCGAAGCCGCATTCAAAGAAGCTACTAACCCGGCGAGAAACAGTGCCACGAAAATATGATCGTTGGCTTTATCCCAGGCAGTTGACCAAACAAAGAAAACACCGGCACCTAGCATCGAGGCTAGCCCGATGGCTACTGCACCGACTAGAGATAACTGTTGCGGTTTAGACGTGGCCATC
>DDPP01000083.1:5674-9883 GCA_002342255.1 Micrococcales bacterium UBA2465 | reverse complement strand
CCGCTACTAAGCCGGCTGCTAAGAAGACAGATCCGAAGAAGAAGTAATTCTTTGAAAGTATTTTGGCCATGTTCGAAAGATCAGGGCCATACTTTTTAGTTTCAAGGGCCTGCTAACTGTGCAATTCCTTTCGGTTCGTTTCATGCCTAATCGGTTAGACTTTTAGTGGTTCATTCGAACCCGAAACCCAACAAAACGCTTGTTGGTGAACTATGCCCTAAGGATGCCTCAAATGGCCCAAGTTTCAAGAGATGACATACGTAACGTTGCCATCGTCGCCCACGTAGACCACGGTAAGACCACCCTGGTTGACGCCATGTTGCGCCAGACCGGTTCCTTCGGCGAGCACGCGAATCTCGGTGAGCGCATTATGGACTCAGGTGACCTTGAGCGTGAAAAGGGCATCACCATCCTTGCCAAAAACACAGCTATTGCCTACAAGGGCCCAAGTGCCAACGACCACGAAATAACCATCAATGTGATTGATACCCCCGGTCACGCTGACTTTGGCGGAGAAGTAGAACGCGGGTTGTCCATGGTGGATGGCGTGGTGCTGCTAGTTGATGCTTCTGAAGGACCTCTACCACAAACTCGCTTTGTTTTGCGTAAAGCTTTAGAGGCGAACCTAACCGTTATTCTTTTGGTCAATAAGACTGACCGCCCTGATGCACGAATCGATGAGGTCGTCGAAGAAACACACGACCTACTTTTAGGTTTAGCCAGTGACATTCATGAAGATGTTCCTGATCTTGATATCGATTCAATCTTGGACCTTCCGGTTATTTATGCCTCAGGTCGCGCTGGGCGCGCCTCACTAAACAAGCCGGCCGATGGGACCCTTCCAGACCACGAAGATTTGGAACCTTTGTTTGCAGCCATAATGAAACACATTCCAGCTCCAACTTATGATGATGAAGCTCCGCTGCAGGCACACGTAACTAACTTGGACGCCTCTCCGTTCTTGGGACGTCTTGCATTATTGAGAATTTTCAATGGAACAATCAAAAAAGGGCAACAGGTTGCTTGGGTTCGTCAAGATGGCACAACCCAAAACGTTAAAGTCACAGAACTTTTAAAAACCAAAGCATTAGAGCGTTTCCCAACTGAGTCTGCCAGCGCTGGGGACATTGTTGCTGTTGCTGGTATTGAGGAAATCACCATCGGTGAAACTTTGGCTGATCCAAATGATGTTCGTCCACTGCCGCTGATTAAAGTTGATGACCCGGCTATTTCGATGACTATCGGAATCAATACTTCACCGATGGCAGGGCGAGTTAAAGGGGCGAAAGTTACCGCTCGTTTAGTCAAGGATCGCTTGGACCGTGAACTTATTGGTAACGTATCCATCAAAGTTTTACCGACTGAACGACCTGACGCCTGGGAAGTTCAAGGTCGAGGTGAGTTAGCCTTGGCAATTTTGGTTGAACAGATGCGTCGTGAAGGTTATGAACTTACGGTTGGTAAGCCTCAGGTAGTTACTAAGAAGATTGATGGCAAGTTGCACGAACCTGTTGAAGACCTAACTATCGATGTTCCTGAAGAGTTCTTGGGGGCTATCACTCAGTTGATGGCAGCCCGTAAAGGGCGAATGAAAAACATGATCAACCACTCAACCGGTTGGGTTCGAATGGAGTTCATGGTTCCTTCCCGTGGGCTTATTGGCTTTAGAACCGAATTCCTTACCACCACCAAGGGAACTGGTATCGCTAATGCTATTTCTGCCGGCTATGAGCCTTGGGCTGGCGAGATTGTTACCAGAACTAATGGTTCTCTCGTTGCTGACCGGGCTGGAGTTGCAACACCGTTTGCCATGATTGCCCTGCAAGAACGAGGCACTTTCTTCGTTGAACCTACCAGTGAGGTTTACGCCGGAATGGTCGTTGGTGAGAACTCTCGCGGTGAAGACATGGACGTGAACATCACCAAGGAAAAGAAGCTAACTAACATGCGCGCATCTTCAAGCGATGAATTCCAAGCGCTAACTCCACCAAAGAAAATGTCGCTGGAAGAGTGTTTGGAATTTGCTAGAGAAGATGAGTGTGTTGAGGTTACCCCTGAAGCAACTCGTATTCGTAAGGTTGAATTAGATCCGAACCTCAGAGCTAGAGCGCTGGCTGCTAAAAAGCGGGCTAACGAAAACGCTAATTAGTTCTTTTTGTTTGATTTCAAATACAGGTAAGCAACTGGAATTACGTATCCAAACCATGCCACTGATTCAAGCAGGGTTGGGGCAGCTTTGAAACTTATGGTGCCTCGAAGCAATGTGTCGAGCCAACTGTCTTCGGTAACAATTCCAGTCAAATCGTAACTAGTTTGGGTGAGCACTGGAAGCCAACCAATTTCCTGAAGTTCACCGATACCGTAAACAAATATTCCGGCAGCGACCACAATCAGGAATGCTCCAGTGTATTTGAAGAACTTGGAGAGGTTCAGTTTTAGAGCACCTTTGTAAATCAGGTAGCCTAGGGCTGCTGCTGAGACTAGCCCAAGTGCAGCACCTAAAATTGGATTGGTGTCGATTCCGGTTGCTCTGCTGGCACTCCAAATAAATACAGAGGTTTCAATGCCTTCACGTATGACTGCAAAGAAGGCTACACCGATCAGGGCAACTGTTGAAGCAGCGGCATCAAGTTTGCTGTGGAGTGAACTTTTGAGGTTTCTGCTTTGTTTGGCCATCCAGAAAATCATCCAGGTTACAAAGACCACGGCAATGATCGAAGCTATTCCAGAGATTATTTCGTTAGTGCCTTGAGGTACGAATTCAATGAATTCGGCTATACCGACACCTACCAAAATCGAGATTAACACAGCAATGGCAACGCCCCAAAGGACCTGGCTAGCGCCTTTACGGTTGTTGGATTTGACTAGGTGAGCAACCAGAATTCCGACAATTAGGGAGGCTTCAAGGCCTTCACGCAGGCCAATAAGGAAGTTTGCGAACATGTATGCCTTTCGCGATGGTTATCAGACCATTCGAAGTTAGGGTTACCTAACTAAACTTACTTCATGCCTTAGATTTGGTCAAGACGGCAATTATCTAAACTAAGGTTTTTCTTATGGCTAAACAAAGTTTTAAGGCGAAGCGAATTCTGCTGGTGCATGCACACCCCGATGATGAGAGCTTACAAACTGCTCACGTCATGGCCGACGCTGTTGCCAGAGGTGCCGAAGTTTTCTTGCTTACCTTGACCCGAGGTGAGCGCGGTAAAGCAAAACTGGAAGAACTCAAATCTTTAGAAGCTAATCGAGCTGCGATGGGTGCTTTCCGTGCCGGTGAACTAAAAAATGCTATGGCTGCCTTAGGAGTGAAAAATTTCAAGTTTGCTGGAACCAGGGCCTATCTCGACAGCGGTGTTCGGATTGGGCAACTAGGTGTTCCAACTACTCCTCTGCGCTTGGATGAGATGTCGCTTGCTGCTGTTTCAACCGCAGTGGTTGCCGATGACATCTACCAAACCATGTTAAGTTTCAAACCTGATGCGGTTATCACTTATAACTCCAAAGGTGGTTGGGGTCATCCAGATCACAAGAAAGCCCACCAAGCTACAGCAATGGCAATGCGTCGCTATCGGAAAAACTTGCGAGGCAAGAAGCCTGCGTTCTGGGTAATCTCTGAGCCAAATGAACGAGCCACAGTTTTAGTTGGTGGACCAAATACAGCTGAGCTAAAAAAAGCAGCCCTATCGGCCCATGCCTCTCAGGTCACAATTAAGCGCGATACATACTCGGTTGCCGATGGAGTGGAATTTAGATTTGATGCCCCAGAGCGGCTACGTTTGGCCAGCCCAAACATTCTGCCTTGGTTTGCCCCAGCGGTTAGAGCATTGTTTGGTTTGCCCTTAGGTCTGGCGTTAGGTTACGCCGGTGCCTTCGTCCATGCCATCTTGGCTAATAATGAAGCAAAGTCTCCATTGGGGCTTTACCTAGCTCTGGGCACCACAGCAACCATCGCCTTTGGTCTTAGAACCTGGCGGAATTCTCGAGGTGCTTTGTATCTCTTGAATGCTGGAATGGGAATTGCAATCTGGTGGTTATATCGCCATGAGTTTTATGGTGCCCATATCGAGAAGACTGCTTTAGGCCAGCAATACATTTGGTTTGCTATGGGAATCTGCATTTTGGCAGCGGTTTTCCCTCGAATCAACTTGGCGAGATGGCGCGCTAGAACAAACCGCACCCATCTTTAGCGGATAATTGTCTTAGAGAAGT
>DDPP01000083.1:0-5668 GCA_002342255.1 Micrococcales bacterium UBA2465 | reverse complement strand
GACAAAGCCTGCATCGCAGAGTGTCCGGTTGACTGCATCTATGAGGGTGACCGTATGCTCTATATCCACCCGGACGAGTGTGTTGACTGTGGCGCTTGTGAACCAGTTTGCCCAGTAGAAGCTATCTACTACGAAGATGATCTTCCAGCTCAATGGGCTGATTATTACAAAGCCAATGTTGAATTTTTCTCAACTGTTGGTTCACCAGGCGGAGCTGCCAAAGTAGGTCCAATCCCAGGTGATCACCCAGTAGTGCAAGCAGCTCCACCTCAAGGCAACTAACATGTTCCAAGGTTTGCCAGAGTATCCGTGGCAGAAACTAAAACCTTACGAGCAAATTGCAAAAAGCCATCCAGATGGAATTGTTGATTTATCCGTTGGCTCTCCGGTAGATCCAACTCCAAAAATCATCCAAGATGCTTTGAATGCATCAACCAATGCTCCAGGGTATCCGAGCACTGCTGGATCTTTAGAGCTACGTGAAGCAATCGTTGATTGGTTTGCCAGGAGAAGAGGAGTTCCTGGCTTGTCGTCTGAGCAAGTCATGCCTTCGATTGGTTCAAAGGAGTTAATTTCATTATTGCCTTTGATGTTGGGTTTAGGTCCAGCTGATGTTGTGATTCAACCTAAAGTTGCTTACACCGCATACGTCGTTGGAGCGGCTCTTTGTGGTGCTCAGATAGTTTCCGAAGACGATCCAGATCTTTGGCCAGCCAACACCAAACTTATTTGGTTGAACTCACCGGGGAACCCTGATGGGAAAATTCTCACGGTGGAACAGATGCGTAAAGCGGTTTTCAGGGCCCGTCAGCTCGACGCGGTCTTAGCTTCTGATGAATGCTACGCGGAGTTTGGTTGGGGGAATTGGGAAAAGGAATTAGTTCCATCTGCCCTTGATACTCGAGTAAACGATGGCAACCTAGAGAACATTCTCGCGCTTTACTCACTGAGTAAGCAGTCAAACCTAGCTGGCTATAGAGCTGCCTTTGCTGCAGGGGATACCAAGCTAGTTAAGAAGTTGCTAAACATCCGAACACATTCAGGTTTGATCATGCCCGCACCAGTGCAGAAAGCAGTCATTGCCGCTGTTCGGGATGACCAACATGTGTCTTTTGAAAAAGACATTTATCGCAAACGCCGTGAATTGCTTGTTGCCGCAGTAAAAAAGTATGGCTTTGAAATTTCCGACTCTGAAGGTGGGCTATACATTTGGGCAACTCTAGGTGAAGACTGTTGGAACACCGTGCAAAAAATGGCTGAACTCGGGATTTTGGTTGTTCCAGGTGAATTTTATGAAACTGCCGGCAGCAAGTTTGTCAGATTCTCCATCACTGCTTCCGACGAGAAAATATTGGAAGGTGCTTCCAGGCTAGGTAATGCCTTAGGCTTAAGCAGTTAGAAGAAGTCTAGGAGCTACCAGAATTGTCAGCTGAAAACGACCAGAAGGTCACCCTCACTTTCCCAGGTGGAACCGCGGAGTTCCCTATCCTGCCTGCCGTTGATGGTGATTCAGCAATAGATTTTTCTAAGCTAAATGCCGCTACTGGACTAAATGCCTACGACATGGGATTTGTCAACACGGCAAACACTAAATCTGCCATCACCTTCATTGACGGCGAACAGGGAATTCTTCTTTACCGTGGATATCCAATCGAGCAGTTGGCAGGCAAAAAGAGTTTCGTCGAAGTTGCCTATCTGTTGATTTACGGTGAGTTACCAACGGCTGAGCAATTAGCAAAGTGGGATGACGACTTACGTCGTCACACTTTGATCCACGAAGATCTCAAAAACTTATTTCACGCTATGCCGCAAAACGCGCACCCGATGAGTGTGTTAGCTGCTGGAGTTTCAGCTCTTTCAACTTTCTATCAGGATTCGCTAGACCCTCACGATGATGAGCAAGTAGAACTTTCAACATTGAGACTGTTATCCAAGCTACCGACTTTGGTTGCCTACTCCCATAAAAATTCTTTGGGTCAGGCTTTGCTCTACCCGCTTAACTCACTGAACTATGTGGAGAATTTCTTGAGGATGTCCTTTGGCAATCTGGCTGAGGAATACATTCAGAATCCTGTTGTCACAAAGGCATTAGACACGCTTCTTGTATTACACGCCGATCATGAACAAAACTGTTCAACTGCAACTGTTCGCTTGGTTGGTTCATCGCAGGCAAACCTGTTTGCATCGGTTTCAGCTGGTGTTGGCGCACTATTTGGTCCGTTGCACGGAGGGGCAAATGAAGCTGTATTGGAAATGCTTACTGAGATAAAAGAATCTGGAATCAGCGTTCAAGCTTTCATTGAAAAGGTGAAGAACAAAGAGCAGGGGATTAAGCTTATGGGCTTCGGTCACCGTGTTTATAAGAACATGGATCCTCGAGCTCGAATTGTGAAGCAAACTGCCGATCAAGTTCTGGCTGAACTTGGTATCTCTGATCCACTTTTGGATATTGCTAAAGAACTTGAAGCTGCTGCTTTAGCCGATGAGTATTTTGTCTCTAGAAAGCTCTATCCAAATGTAGATTTCTATACCGGTGTAATTTACAAGGCAATGGGTTTCCCACCACGTATGTTCACGGCGCTTTTCGCTATGGGAAGACTACCTGGTTGGATTTCTCATTGGCGTGAAATGAACCACGATGCCAGCACCAAGATTGGCCGCCCACAGCAGCTATACATTGGTTCGCCTAAGCGGGATGTGAACTAGTTTCAATTACTTTTATTTGTTCTTGATAGACAATCGGGAACAAGCTAACGAAGGCAATACAGGCCATAATGCCGGCAGCCACAAAAAGTAATCTCACATCTATCGTGTAAAGAATGATTCCGGCTAGCCCTTGTGAGCCAATACCGGCAACCGAAATAATTCCGCCGAAAGCTGCGAAGGCACGTCCTTGAACTTCCATCGGAATAGCCCGAATCATCATGCCCACTCCATAGGTGTTGATGCAGGCATTTCCTAAGCCAGCGAGGAACCAAACTCCCATCACGAACCAGTAATTTTGAGCCAAGCCAACGGCAATACCGGATAGCGAAAGCAAGGCTAGACCGACAGCAAGTGCTGCTAACTCCTGCTTAGCAGTTATCTTTACTGCACCGGCAATTAAGCTTCCAATCAGCATTCCAAGAGCGAAGCAGCCACCAACCAAACCATAGATAAGCGCATTCGCGTTCAGTTTTTCAGTTAGCAAGAAGACATCGCCAACATTCACAACGCTAATGCAAAGCACCATGGCAAAAACCATGATGGTCAGTGATCTCAAAAACTTGTCCTTGAAGATGTGAGTAAATCCACCGGTTAGTTTTGTCTTCTTGCCTTCTTGTCGGTCTGTTGGAACAAAATTAACTCTGAGGATGAACGGCATCAATGCGATCAATGTGGTGAAGATACCATCAATTAGGAAGGTAACCACGAAGCCGGTTCTTTCTACCAAAACACCTGCGATGAACGGTCCACCTAACATAGCGATGGAGAAATAGGTTTGGATTACTCCGCTGGCACGACTGTAATCATCTGAGGTAGCTAGAGTGCGAGTTAACTTACCCCAGGTTGGTGCCACCACTGAGGCACAGCTGTTGGAAATGAAGAGCAAAGTTAAAATTAGCCAAGTTGGTAGATGCTGAGTTTGCGCGAATACAGAAGCTCCACCGACGATGGAAAATATTGGGATTAGGGCTCTGGTGCTGTATCTGTCGGCCAAAGTTCCAGCAAGAGGGGCCATTAGGATTGCCGGCAGGGTTCCAACTATGAAAAGAGCCGCGACAGAACCAGGACCTAGGTCCTTTTCTCGGAAAACTAGTGTAAAAAGTGTTAGTTCGGAACCTAGGAGGCTAAAAGCTCTGGCTACAGCCATACCCTGAATTTTCGACCACTGGGTCTTAGTAGCTTCAGTCATTCATCTAGTTTATTTGACTGATAACCAGTAAATTTCTGTGTCTCCGTATGACTTTGTTTCATCTTGGTTGAATTCCGCCGGAAAACTAGGTGCAGCAGAGCGGCTAGATCGCTCTAAAACAACCACTGCTTCTGGTTCTAACCACTGGACTAATGAGTTCAGGTTGCCCTCAAGTTCCTGGTTAGATAACTCATATGGGGGATCTATAAAAACCAGGTTGAAACCTGCAGGTGAAGTATTCAAGAAACTCTGCACCGAACGACCTTCAGCTCTAAGGTCAACTTCAACACCTTCTTTTAGGAGAGCCGCCTTAATCATCTTCATGTTCTGGATGATTCCACCAAGGGCTTGCTTATGTTGTTCGACTAGAACTACCTGTTTAGCTCCGCGACTGGCAGCTTCAAGACCTAGGGCACCGGTGCCTGCGTATAAGTCCAAAACCTTGGCATTTTCAATTAGGTTTAGAGCATCCAGCCGGTTGAATATGCTTTCGCGGATGCGATCGCTGGTGGGTCTAGTTACCTTGGCTGGTGAGGCTAACACTCGGCTTCCCGCGATGCCTCCGATGATTCTTGTCATAGTGTGGCTAGCCTAACTTAGTTCAACCTTCGGGGAAGATTTAAACATGCTGTTACCGCAAACACCGCTGGATAGGTTGCTTGGCGATAAGACTGCAAAGTCTTTGGCCAAGAACCTTGGTTTGGTTTCGGTTGCAGATTTGTTGACTCACTATCCAAGGCGATATGCCGAACGTGGTGAACTAACCCGAATCACTGAG
Source organism: Micrococcales bacterium UBA2465 (assembly GCA_002342255.1). Lineage (GTDB taxonomy): Bacteria > Actinomycetota > Actinomycetes > Actinomycetales > Microbacteriaceae > Rhodoluna. Next base: position 995 of record DDPP01000083.1, on the reverse strand, counting down.
ATTCCTGTTGGTGAGAATGCAACGTTAATTGCTGATGTGGTGGATGTTTCAGAACGAAGAATGAAAGGCAAGTCTGGTCACATCCTCGAAGTGAAAATCACTGACGGACATGGCTTTGTAACAGCAACTTTCTTCAATCAGGCTTGGCGTAAACAAAAACTCACCCCAGGTACCAGAGGACTCTGGTCAGGAAAAATTGGTAGTTATAACGGGAAACTTCAGTTATCCCATCCGGATTATGCCTTATTCAATGACGAAATAGAAGATGAGGTTGCCAAGGCTTGGGCAGAACTCCCTATTCCTATTTATCCAGCATCGTCTACCTGCACTACCTGGATGATTCAACGCTCAGTTCGAATAGTGCTGGATGGCTTGGAAAAAATGCAGGATGAAGTTCCAGAAGAACTATCCAAAGATTTGCTTCCAATGGACACCGCCCTTAGACAGATTCATCAACCCAGAACGATGAAAGAAGTTCAAGAGGCAATAGCAACTCTGAAGTATCACGAAGCTTTTATGCTTCAGGCAACCTTGATCAAGTCACGTTTGGAAAGCAAAAACCAGCAGAGCACAATTCGGGAAGCGAAAACCAAAGGCCTGCTGGAACAATTTGATGCCGAGCTTCCTTTCCAGCTGACCAACAAGCAGATTCTGATTGGAAATGAAATTGCCAAGGACCTAGCTTCAGGTCACCCTATGAATCGACTGCTACAAGGTGAAGTGGGTTCAGGAAAAACTTTGGTCGCGGTAAGGTCCATGCTTACGGTTGCTGAAAGCGAAGGGCAATCTGCATTGCTTGCTCCTACTGAGGTTTTGGCTTCCCAGCACTACCAGTCGATTCTTAGAACTCTAGGGGAGAAAAAGGCAAAAGAATTAGGGCTGACTTTACTTACCGGCCAATTAGCCACAGCGGATAGAAAGAGCGCGCTACTTGGAATCGTTTCGGGCAAAGCAAAGATAATCGTTGGCACACATGCGTTATTCGCTGAAAAAGT
>DDPP01000011.1:2457-8074 GCA_002342255.1 Micrococcales bacterium UBA2465 | reverse complement strand
CCCTCAATTTTAGACCGTTTAGCGCTAATAGACTTAGGGCATGCGCAAGTTCACCGTATCTGCCTTAGTTCTTGGCCTAATCACAGTCAGTTCCCCTGTTTTTGCCCATGACGAACTTACGGCCACAAGTCCAATTGCGGGTTCCACGGTTGAGGCGGGCTCAATTCCAGTCATCTTGAGCTTTGGTGAAGCACCTATGGATTTACCTTTTGGGCAAGGGAATTTGATTGCTATTGCAGATAACAAAACCAAGGAGCAGCTTGGGGCAGCCTGCGCCAAAGTAAATGGAAATGAGCTTTCCACTGTCGTCCATATCTCAGCACCAGGCGAATACAAAATTCTCTGGCGAGTCGCTTCAGAAGATGGTCACGTGAATTCTGGAGATTTCACTTTCACCGTGGTGAACAACTCAAACTATTCAACTGACACTCCAGGCAATCAATGCTTCGATGACAATGGCGTCCCTTTAGACGCCACTAAACAAGAATTGTTATCCACCAAGATTCAACCCGACGATGGCCTAGTTTCTGGAATCTTCTGGGCTCTAGGAGTAACCTTGCTGGCTGCTCTAGTTGGTGGCTTGCTGGTTAAGCGACGCCAACGCTAACTATCCGTTAGGTCTTACCAACTTATCGACATCGCCCAAGATGGCATCAAACTCTGATTCAGTCATCAAACCAAGTCTGAGCACCACTTCTTTAACCGTGCTGTCTTCGGCAAGAGCTGTTTGTGCAACCAGGGTTGCATTCTCGTAACCCAAGGTTGGTGACAATGCAGTCACAGTGCCAATCGAACGTTCAACGTCTTTACGAAGTTTGTCTACGTTTGCGGTTATGCCATCAACACAACGATCGGCAAGCGTATAGCAACCTCGACGAAGATAGATGATGCTCATCATCAAAGCTCTGGCGATGATTGGTTCAAAAGCATTCAACTGTAATTGTCCAGCTTCACAAGCCATGGTTACAGTCATGTCGTTACCAATTACAGTGAAGGCAATCTGATTTACCACTTCTGGAATAACTGGGTTGACTTTACCTGGCATGATTGATGACCCAGCTTGTCTAGCTGGAAGGTTTATTTCACCAAAGCCAGCTCTAGGGCCAGAAGATAGCAGACGAAGATCGTTCGCTTCTTTGCTTAGTTTCACGGCAACGCGCTTTAGAACACCAGAAACTAAAACGAACACACCGGTATCCTGAGTGGCTTCGACCATGTCGGTAGCAACAACAAACTGCCAACCGGCTAGTTCCCCTAGGTGGCGACAGGCTGCTTCTGCGTACCCAGCCGGAGCATTTAGCCCAGTTCCAATCGCAGTTCCACCGAGGTTGATTTCAGAAAGTAAAGGGATTACTTCGGCAAGACGTTGCTCATCTTCTTGGGTCATTCGAGCAAAGGTGGCAAATTCCTGACCCAAGGTCATTGGCACTGCATCCTGTAATTGGGTGCGACCCATCTTGATTACATCTTTGAATTCTTCAGCTTTGTTTGTGTATGCAGTTCGCAAATACTGCATTGCAGTAATCAATTCTCTGATTTCTAGAATCAATGCAACTTTTAGCGCAGTTGGATAAACGTCGTTGGTTGATTGCGACATGTTGACATCATTCAACGGGTGAATTTTGTCGTAATCGCCTTTTTCAAATCCGGCTAATTCAAGAGCTCGGTTAGCAATCACTTCATTAGCGTTCATGTTGGTGCTGGTACCGGCACCACCTTGAATTGCATCTACGATGAATTCTTTATCAAACTTGCCAGCAGCAACTTCATGACAGGCTGCGATGATTGCGTGAGCAACTTTCTCATCAAGTTCACCAACTTCTAAGTTGGCTTTAGCTGCTGATTCCTTAACTATGGCTAAGGCTTTGATAAGTGATCGATAGTGACCGATGGGAACTCCAGTGATTGGGAAGTTCTCAACTGCTCTTGCTGTGTGCACCCCCCAGTAAGCATTAGCTGGGATTTCAAAATTACCTAGAAGGTCGTGCTCAAGCCTCATTGCTGACATGATTCCATCCTAATTTAAGTCTTATCCAAACACATGAAAGCCCAGACATTTAGCCTGGGCTTTCATGCTTATTTGCGAATTATTAAGAAAGGATGTCCTCACTCAAGGCAGCTTCATCCTTCTTGTTGATTAGACCCCAAATGAATCCAAGCACCAAAGCAATGAATGGAAGGAGCACAAGAATCCAGCCAAGCGGGCTCAACTTCCAAATTGCGTCAGCGGCAGTCGGATCTGTCACATCAGCGGAGGCCAAGCTACCTAGAAGGTTGAATCTTGACATCAACAGATACTCTCCAATGAGAAGACCGATAATGGCTAAAACAGGGGCTACAAACACCTTTAGGAAATTCTCACCTTTGTTTTTCATGAAGAAGACGATAACTGCAAGCGATACCAGAATTTCTACGAGAATGATGGCCACCGAAGTGATAGCGCTCATCCAAGTGAAGAGGTTGGCGAAAGGGTCAAGGTTTGCAAGTTTGAATGCAGTAAATACGATGAATGCCAAACTCGATGTAACAATCACACCGGCTAATGGGGAACCACTGGCGTTTGTCTTAGCCATTGCCTTAGGCAAAACACCAGCACGACCCAAAGCAAATACATAACGTGAATTTGCATTTTGGAACGCTAGTAAACCGGCAAACAGGCTGGACATAACCAGAATGCTCATTACATCAACCATCCATGAACCAACGTCAGATTGAACTAATCCAAGAACATCTGCTGGAGTTGCAGTCAATTTACTCAAATCGCCATTGTAGCCAGCAACCACTGCTAGTGAAACGAAAGTGAACAGCAAAGTAATAATTCCGATTGCCCAGTATGTTGCCCTTGGCACTGTGCGCTTAGGATCTTTTGATTCTTCACCGTAAATAGCGGTTGCTTCGAAACCGATGAAAGAAGCAAATGCGAATGCAATGGCGATACCAGCTCCACCGGCAAAACCGCCGGCAAAGATACTCGATGGTGAGAACGATGCGCCTAGATCCACTGAGCCAGCATGTTTAGACATGATGATAACTCCGCTAACCAGTAGTGAAACAATTTCTAGAATCATCAGCGCCCCAAGAACCTTCGCGCCAACATCGACGCTCAAAAGTGAAAGAGCGGTCACGATAACGAAGGCGACCAAGACGTAGATGTACCAATCAATGTCTATTCCACGGTCAGCAAAATAGGAATGCATTTGGAAACCAAAGAAACCATAGATTGCCAACTGGATTGTCACGTAACCAACAATCATTGAAAAAGCCGAGCCAATACCGAGGTTCTTACCGAGCCCTCTGCCGATGTAGGCAAAGAATGCACCAGCGTTGGTTACCTTACTGCTCATGGTCGCAAAGCCAACACTGAAAAGCAAAAGAACTATCCCAACAAATAGGTAGGTACCAGGCACCGCAGCCTGATTTCCTAAAACCATGGCAACTGGAACCGCTCCAGTCATACCAACTAGTGGTGCAGATGCTGCCACCACAAAAAATACAATTCCGAGAACACCAAGACGGTTTTTCCGTAATGAGTTGTCGGTAGTTTCCTTAGACATAAATACTCCTCGTCGAGTCAAGGAATCGTTCGGGTATGAACGACCTTGGTTAAGCCTTGCCTACAACATCAGCAAATAGCTGGATAAAAGAGCAGTGAGAACCTGATGGTTAGGTAATCGTTATCTTGCCTTTTTCAATGTTTTATTCGTATCCAAATGGTTAGGTAATCTAGTTCCATGACTGAATTACACGGCTTCATGGCCCCAAAGACCCCTACTGGTAAAAGTGCAATCATCCCTGATATGCCTTGGTATTACTCCGGAACATTGCTTACCGTTGAGTATCTAACCGATCCAGCAAACATCAGAGCCATCTTGCCTAAAGAACTAGAGCTTGCTGATGAACACCCAGGTGCTGTCGCTCTTATTTGGGCGGACTGGCAGTCATGTTCTTCATCTAAGGCAGAACTTCTAGATCCTGTTAGATCTCAATATCTTGAAGCCTTTGTTGTTGTTCGCTGTAAATATCAGGGTAAAACTTATTCACGCTGTGTGGCTATCTGGGTTACTAAAGACTTTGCAATCGCTCGTGGCTGGTTCCAGGGTTATCCAAAGAAACTTGGCAACGTTGCAGTAACCAGAATCTTCAACCACGGTAAGGCAACACCAAAACTTGAAGCCGGAGCAAAGCTAGGTGCATCACTTGCTGCTTACGATCACAGACTTGCATCAGCAGTTGTCACTTTACAAAAACCAGCAGATTCAAATGGTTTTGTTAACGGTCACCCAATGCTTCACTCAAGATGGATGCCATCAATTACTTCAGGTCTTGGAAACTCAATGGATCAACTAATCACCATGAGTGGTGTTGATGCAGATCTTGGAACTCCTTGGGTAGGAGATGCCGAACTAACCTTGCACGATTCGCAATGGGATGAATTAGCTTCAATACTTCCAATCAAGGAAATTCTTGGAGGTTACTACCGTGAAGTTGGCGTTACCTTCAACGGTGGAACTCTTGTTGCTGATAACTCAAATCCGAAGATTTAGTAATCCTCTAAATATTCTTTGATTTCCCAGTCGGTCACATCTCTGGTGTCTGGGTCAGGAACAGCAGCGCGATAGCGTTCAATTTCATCACGTTTCATGGTCAAGAAGATTCCAATCAAACCAGTTGACATGTGTTCACGCATTCTCTCGTTAGCCTCAAGTGCATCAAGAGCCTCGGTGAATGTTGCTGGCAAGGTTGGAGCATCTTCGTTGTCATAAGCCATACCTTCAGCTCCAGCCGGGGCTTCTAGCTTTCTAACAATTCCATCCAAAGCAGCTGCCAAGATACCTGCAATAACTAGGTAAGGGTTAGCAGCGCCATCACCAACACGAACTTCTAGTCGAGTTCCTGATCCACGCTCTGGTGGAATTCGAACCATGGTGCTGCGGTTGTCATAGCCCCAGTTAGCTCTAAATGGAGCAAGGGTGTCTGGACCTAGACGTTTGAAGGCATTCACTGTTGGGTTAGTAAATGCCGTTAGCGCATGAGCGTTAGCAGTAATACCGGCAATCATCTGCAGTGCTGTTTCAGATAGGTCATCACCCGCATGCATCAGGTTCTTACCTTCTTTATCGGTTACTGAGAAGTGGAGATGGAAACCAGAACCTCCCTCATCGCTCCAAGGCTTACCTAAGAAAGTTGCATACTGGCCTTCACGAGCAACAATGTCCTTTATTGAAGTCTTGAACATGAATGTTCTATCAGCTGCATCCATAGCTTCTGAGTGCCAGAGGTTGATTTCATACTGGCTTGGTGAGAATTCGTGGTTACCAGCGAAAACACCAATGTTTAGTTGATCTAACATTCTAATCAGATGCAGAAAAGTTCCGTTCGGGTCAACTAGGGCACCGGTGGTATAGACACGTCCGGTTTTTTCCAGCGCTCGTTTGAAAGTTCCGTCTTCATTTCTATCTGCGATATAGAACTCAAGTTCTGGACCACAAACTGGAACCAAACCTAGTTTGTTGTATTCATCGATAACTTTGCGAAGCACAGTTCTAGGTGAAAACATGTTTGGAGTCATGTCTGGGTTAAGTGCATCAGCAACTGCGTAAGCTACCCCTGGCTCCCA
>DDPP01000011.1:1192-2416 GCA_002342255.1 Micrococcales bacterium UBA2465 | reverse complement strand
GTTGTGGTGACCCAAACTCCCTGGCAGAAAGCTGGACCATGTCCAGCTGCTTTTTCTAACTGGCTGACCAAGAGGTCTTTAGAACGAGTGATACCTAAAACATCCGCATAAATGATTCTTAGAACATCGATGCCCTGCTCTTGAAGGTTCTCTCTAAGCGCGGTTAGATTGGTGGCCATTGCAACTCCTTTGTTACTCGTTCGGTTTCAAACGATATTTGGATAATACTTGCTAGTAGCCTTGATTTAGAGTCCCTAGACCGAAAAGTTATGAAGGAACCGATGAAAGTTTTATTTATTCAGCACGATCACGTGAGCCCAACCGGTTGGGTTGGCGAAGCTCTAAAAAGACACGGCTTTGAACTAACTGAAGTTTTAGTAGTTCCTGAGGCTTCCTTTGAAACGCCTAACGTAAAGTTTGAATTCCCGGACTTTGAAGATTATGACCTGTTAGTTCCCCTAGGTGCGCCATGGGGTGCTTGGGATGACAGCTGCATAGGCAACTGGTTACAACCAGAACTGGATTGGGTAAAAAGAGCCATAGATGCAGATAAACCAGTGCTGGGTATTTGTTTTGGTGGCCAACTAATGGCCAGAGCTTTAGGCGGTTCAGTAGCTCCTGGTCCTAAAGGTGAAATTGGCTGGACTAACATCTGGTCAGAAAGACAAGACCTACTAAGTAATGGACCTTGGTTCCAATTTCACTATGACCGTTGGCAGGTTCCACCGGGTGCAACTGAAATTGCTAGAAACCCAATTGCTTCACAGGCTTTCATCTATGGCAGAAGCATGGGCGTTCAATTCCACCCAGAACTAAATGCAGCAGTACTAAAAGGTTGGTTGGACTGGGGAGGTCTTCGCGATGTTGGTGATGACGGTCAAGATCCTGAAATCATGATGGCGCAAACAATTGCTGAAGATCCTGCTTCTAAAGAGAGAACTTTCTATTTGATAGATAACTATCTATCAAAAGTAGCCAAACTTATCTAAGAGTTACCTTCACTGGGAATCGCTTGATACCGTTCACAAAGTTTGACCGTAGGTGATCAATCTCACCGACTCTTTCCATCTTGGAGATTCTGCCCAATAGATCTTCGAACATGATGCGAACTTCAAGACGAGCTAGTGAGTTACCCAAACACATGTGAGGTCCACCGCGACCAAAGGCCATGTGTTCGTTTGGATTACGAGTGACATCCATCTTGTATGGATCTTTGAAAACAGC
>DDPP01000011.1:801-1163 GCA_002342255.1 Micrococcales bacterium UBA2465 | reverse complement strand
GCAGTTCTTCTGAAGTGATAAACCGGTGAAGCCAAACGAATGAACTCTTCAACCGCCCAAGGAATAAGCTCTGGGTTTTCCTGAAGCATGTGCATCTGCTCTGGGTTTTCGATCAAGTAGTTCATGGTGTGTGAGATGGTGTGACGGGTGGTCTCGTTACCCGCTACTACAAGCAACAAGAAGTAAGTATTGAAGTCACGCTCAGATAGTGGAATACCATCTGATGGCACCTGGTTTATCAAAGTAGAAACAAGGTCTTTACCGTCTTTACCTCTGCGTTTTGCAGCAAGGTCTTGACCATAAGCAAAAACTTCTAGAGCTGCTGGAGACCTAAATGGAACTAAGCGATACTTTTCACTCTC
>DDPP01000011.1:0-751 GCA_002342255.1 Micrococcales bacterium UBA2465 | reverse complement strand
TTACCCCACTCAATCAACTTGTCGGTGTCATGGTCAGGAACATCAAGCATTCGAGCTAGAACTCTAATTGGGAAATCGGCAGCAACTTCTTCAACGAAGTCAAACTCCCCTTTAGCAAAAGCAGCATCAAGAGTTGAAGCAGTAAGACCTCTAAGAAATGTTTCATAGCCAGAGACAGCCTGTGGGGTGAACTCGCCCTGCAAAAGTCTTCTAAGTGCACGGTGTCTAGCCCCATCAGTTTCAAGTAGTGACCTTCTGGCTTCTTCCTGCTCAGCGTCAACTTCTTCCAGGTTGGTGAAGTGAGTTGAGGTAAAGGTGTCCGGGTCACGAAGAACCTTGACGATGTCGTGGTATCCGGTAACTGACCAGAAGCCACTGTTTGGCTTCTCTTCAGTGCTCCAGTGCACTGGAGCTTCGGCACGAAGTTTGTCGAAGATGTGCCAAGGAGCACCGCCTTCAAAGAGGTCAAGATCTGCAAGGGTTAGGTCAGACAGCGATGTCATGGTCACTCCGATTGTTTGGATACGAATCAATTTTTAGATTAGTCCCCAAAACCAATAAATCTGGACTTTGTTTTGAAAAAGTTATTTTGACCCTAACGATGGGTAGAGAATAGAAGCATGGCTGGACCACATACCCTTGCGGAGACCGAAAGACAGGTCAACGAGAAGCTTGTTCATAAGAACATCAACTTTGAAGCCATGGCGGTGACCTCAAACCTATTCCGTGCTGCCAATGCAGTTAGAAACCA
>DDPP01000004.1:7917-8303 GCA_002342255.1 Micrococcales bacterium UBA2465 | reverse complement strand
ATCGAAGTAACTTACCATTCCTGCTTGAGCACGTGGTGCCTCGCCTTCAGGCAGTTCGCCATACTGACTAAAGCTAACCCAAGCTCCACCATCGACTTCCTTGAAGTCGATTCGAACAAGGTGAGCAACCGGTGATGGAACTCGAGCCTGGAATTCTTCTAAGGACTGTGTATAGGTCATAGTGTGCTCAAGAAGTTCATGTTCGATGACCTGGGTGTATTCACCAAAGAAGTAAGCGACCATGTCGTATTGCGGAACACTCACACCAACAGTCCAGATGCCACCAACAACTGCCTCATTTTGGACAGAGTCTTTCTCAACTGAGAGATCAGTTGGCGCATACCAAACAGCTAGAGCTTCTGGTTTTACCCAAGCGTCCCAAAGCT
>DDPP01000004.1:0-7858 GCA_002342255.1 Micrococcales bacterium UBA2465 | reverse complement strand
ACTTTGCCGGGCACTGGAATAGTTTATTGATCTACTGGATCTTGGTTAGAAGAACTTGCATGTGATTGATTTCAGCGCTTTGGCTACTGACTATTGAATCTCTTAGAGCTATGGCCTCTTCGTTTGTTGAATCATTCAACATTGAAGCCATCTGGATTGCTCCCTGGTGGTGAGCAATCATTCCTTGAAGGAAAAGCCTGTCAAACTCACTTCCGCTTGCCGCCTCTAATTCTTCAAGTTGCCCCGCGTCTAACATTCCAGACATTTCCATGCCATGGCCTTCAGGCGCAGGCTCAAAGCCTGCTGGCAACCAACTCTTCATCTGTTCGATCTCTGGTGCCTGCTCCTGTTTTATTTGGAGAGCTAGATCTTTGACCTCTGGGTTGAAGGCTCTGGTTTCAGCCCAAGTACTTATCAGGACCGCCTGCTCGTGATGCGGGATCATCATTTGCGCAAACATGACTTCTGTACCGTTGAAGTCAGAAGATTCGTGCATCATTCCACCGTGGTCGGAACCTGCGTTGTTCACTGTAATGCAACCGGTGAGAGCAGTCGTTGATGCAGCAAGCAGTGCGGTGATTGCCAAGAATCTTCTTATCATGTTTACTTTCTAAAGTTTTGTGGTGGGGTATCGCTACCCCACCATTCCAATATGAACTAGCAGTTACAGTTAGTTCCCTCTGTCTTTGCTGAACAGTTGCAGCTCTCGCCACAGTTACAGGTCTTGTCTTCTGACATCTTTACACCTCCTACTTGCTTTGTCGATTTTGAGTTATTTCAAAAATTTTGAGCATCTCTTCTACCGCTTGCTCTTTTTCTTTTTTACTGCTCGAATGCATCATGTGAGAGACATGGGTGGTCAGGTGATTCTCCACCAACAACTTATTGAGTGAACCTAATGACTTTTGGATTGCTAGCGACTGAGTGATGATGTCCATGCAATAGTCTTCGGACTCAATCATCTTCTCAAGTCCGCGTAGCTGGCCGCCTAGAATCTTGGCTCTGTGTAATGCTCGCTTTTTGATGTCTTCACGCATATTTCAATAATACCCCTAGGGGGTATTAAGTCAATGCTAGACGTTGAACCTAAACTCCACGACATCTCCATCACGCATGACGTAATCTTTACCTTCCATGCGGACCTTACCGGCAGCCTTGGCATCGTTCATTGAACCTGCTGCGATTAGATCTTCGAAGGATACGATTTCAGCTTTGATGAAACCTCTTTGGAAATCAGTGTGAATAACACCAGCTGCCTGAGGTGCAGTCCAGCCCTGCTTGATAGTCCAGGCTCTAGCTTCTTTAGGGCCAGCGGTTAGGTAGGTCTGTAGTCCTAGAGTCTTGAAACCAATGCGAGCTAGCTGGTCTAGGCCTGATTCATCTTGGCCTAGCGAGGCAAGTAGTTCGTTAGCTTCTTCAACAGAGAGATCAATTAGTTCGCTCTCCACCTTGGCGTCAAGGAATACAGCTTCTGCAGGGGCAACTAGGTCAGCAAGTAATTTACGCTTACCGGCATCACCTAGAACTGATTCATCAACATTGAATACGTAGAGGATTGGCTTGGCAGTTAGAAGACCAAGTTCTTTGATATCTGAGATGTCAATAGATGAAACAGATAGTGGCTTACCGGCATTAAGCCAAGCCAGTGCTTCGTCAACTGTTGCTAGGACTGAAGGTTCTAACTTCTTGCCCTTGACTTCTTTTTCAATTCTGTTTCGTGCTTTATCTAGAGTTTCTAGGTCAGCAAGGATCAACTCGGTGTTGATGGTTTCAATATCTCCGGCAGCATCTACCTTGCCATCAACGTGAATAACGTCTGGATCTGCAAAACCTCTAACCACCTGAGCAATAGCATCAGCTTCTCGGATGTTTGCTAGGAACTTGTTACCTAGGCCTTCACCGACAGATGCACCACGGACGATACCCGCGATGTCTACGAAGGAGACAGGAGCAGGTAGTAGTCGTTCTGAGCCAAAGATCTCAGCTAGCTTGTTGATTCTCTCATCAGGCAGGTTCACAACACCAATGTTTGGTTCGATGGTTGCGAACGGATAGTTAGCCGCCAAGACATTGTTCTTGGTTAGGGCATTGAAGAGAGTTGATTTGCCGACGTTAGGAAGTCCGACGATACCGATAGTTAGGGCCACTGCCCTAGTTTACCTATCGTTGCGCTCCCCTTGACGCATGGCTTCTTTAATCTGCTCCCTGCGCCAGTCTCCCAAAATGTTTCCCATAGCTCCTCCAGCGTCAAGCGCTTCTCCTCCGGCCGAAGTTCCCAAACCTCCTGAATGACCACCGCTGACTCGAAGAGACTTGTTGTCAATGATTGTGTCATTTGCCATTGCTCTAGCTAGCTGTCTTCGCTTTCTTCTGCTGAGAGAAAAAAGTTGCTGCCTTTGCTCGTCAGTTAGAGTTTCCCAGGTTGGCGGCGAAATAAAGTTTTTGATAGCCCTACCGAGCTTCTTGAATAGCTTCAAAATTCTCCCCTCAAATCTTCAACTGCGATCCTTGGGGAAAATACTAGTAGAGGTAAACCTCAAGATGTTTGACTATTTGTCTGGCAGGTTGTTTGGTCAGTCCAGGTCACTAAGGTTAAACAATGCCTTTGAACTTCACCGCCATCGACTTTGAGACCGCTAATGGGTCTTCGGCTAGTCCCTGTGCTGTTGGTTTGGTGAAGGTAGCTGAGGGGAAGGTAGTTGATACCTTTTCAACTCTGATCCAACCTCCTTATCCCCACGACTGGTTTGCTACCGGCAACATCAAGGTTCATGGGATTAGACCTGCTGATGTCGCAGATGCTCCTAGCTGGGAGGAAGCTCTGGCTGAGATGGTTAACTTCATCTCTGGAGATGACCTGATTGCTCANNGATTTCGAAACCGCTAATGGTTCGCCAGCTAGCCCATGCGCTGTTGGTTTGGTGAAAGTCGCTGATGGAAGAATTGTCGATACATTATCAACTCTTATCCAACCGCCTTACCCACACGACTGGTTTGATCCTTTCAATATAAAAGTTCATGGGATAAAGCCTCAGGATGTTTTTACCGCTCCAACCTGGGAAGCAGCTCTTAGTGAAATGTTGCAGTTCATAAATGGAGACACACTCATCGCTCATAATGCTTCATTCGATATGGGGGTTCTCACTTCTAGCATTAAGGCCATTAGGTCTGAGGTGCCAGATCTGCACTATGGTTGCTCGCTAATTATGGCTAGGAAAACCTACAACTTAGAGAGCTATCGTCTGAACCAAGTTGCCTATGCCATCGGTCATGAAGAGTTTGANNACCCTTCCTGATCTTCGCTATGGCTGCAGCCTGATTATGGCTCGAAAGACATACAACCTAGAAAGCTATCGGTTGAACCAGGTGGCTTATGCCATCGGTATTGAGGAGTTTGACCACCACGATGCCCTTGCCGATAGTGATGCTTGTGCCAGAATTGTGATTCACATGGCTGCTCGGCACGGGGTGGATAACATCGAAGACCTAGCCAAAGCCACCAAACACAAGCTAAAACCGCTTAGAAAGCCTGTCGCAACTAGCTAGCCGTCTAAATGTCACCTGTTGGTGTGAGAATTTAGCCATGGAAATTACTATTGCTCTTCTCGCCCTAGTCATTGGATTGGCTATTGGCTATTTCATTCCCAAGAAATCAGGATCTGCGAGCAGCACTGATCAAAGCAGCCAACTTGCTGCAGCAAACGCCACCAACCTTGAGATTAGAAATCAACTCGATGATGCAAAAAAGCGCATCGAAGCTTTCGAGCAGCGCGAGCGCGAAGTCGCCCAAATGGAGAGTGTTTACCTTCAGGAACTTAGACCACTAGCTGCAAAGCTCAAAGAAGTCCAGGAAAAAGTTAGTGATGTTGAAAGAGAGCGCATCGATCAATTCAATACCATCAAAGAACAGATCACTCAGAGCCAACAACAACAAGAAAAGCTAACCAGAAACACCGAAGCATTAGCTGGAGCACTTACCAATAATCAGGTTCGAGGAAAGTGGGGTGAGCTCACTCTTCGCAGAATGCTCGAACAGTCTGGGCTAAGACCAGGAACGGACTTCTTTGAGCAGTTCAACACGGTGAATGATGCAGGCAAAGCAATAAAGCCAGACGTGATTATCAACATGCCTGAGGCAAAATTCGTGGCCGTGGACTCAAAAGTACCTTTCAATAATTTCCAAAGAGCATTTGAAATACCAGAGATTGCAGATGGAACCGATGAAAAACGTCGCAAAGAACTTCTGAAAGAGCATGCAAAAGATGTCAAGAAACACATCGATGACATCAGCGCAAAAGAATACTTCAGTGGATTAGAGAGCTCTCCCGAGTTCACCATCATGTTTATGCCTAGCGAGAGTTTGCTCTCAGTTACCTTGGAACATGACCCAACCCTGCTTGAGTATGCCTTCAACCAAAGGGTCGCTTTGGTTTCACCGGTTTCCTTTTTCTCAGTTTTGAAAACAATCCAATACAGCTGGAAACAAAATGCTCAGGAAGAAGCAATTATCGAAATTGTTGAGCTGGGTGTAAAACTCCACAACGCGGTTCGTGTAATTGCCGAACATGCCGCCAATTTAGGCTCGAAGCTAAACGATTCTGTGAAGGAATTCAACAAACTGGTCGGCAGCATGGAAACCGGGTTGCTGAAGTCAACACGTGATCTAAACGAACAGCAGAAAAAGATGCTGGATAAGGGCAAAGTTATCCCAGTTATTAATGAAATTGAGGACGGCACCAGAGGCTTCACCAAGCCTGAGCTAACTGCTCCTCCAAAGGATGAACAAGACTAAAGCCCCTAAATGACTGGTCCGAGTCCCGCCCCTGCCGCCTATAGACCTATATTGGCTATACTTTTTTTGGAATAGCCGACAGTGTCGTTTGCTTCTAAATCTGTAAAAAAATAAGACGTAGGAGAGACATGTCGCAGGGTCACTTTGGGGCAGCAGTTGTAACACTGACACCAGCGCCTACCCTAGACCGCACTTATTATGTAAATCGCCTTCAGCCTGGTGGCGTGAACCGCGCCGCTGATGTTCGAGAAGAGCTCGCTGGTAAGGGAATAAACGTTTCTCGAGGATTAACCTTGGCAAAAATCCATGCGCCTGGCGTAGTCCCGATTGGTAACGCAGATCCAAATGTCCTAGAACGCACAGGCTCTTCCTTTTTGGTACCTCTGTGGGTTGAGGGAAATCTTCGAGTCTCAACCACTATCGTTGACATCCACGGAACCACGACCAAAGTTAATGAATCACCAAGATCACTTTCAGAAGAAGACTGGCTGAAAGTTATCAGACTTACCCGGGAAACCGTAGTAAACACCGGAGCGAAGTGGTTAGTTATTGCTGGAGCACTGCCGACTTACCGATCTTCTGGAACTTTTGTTGATTTGCAACCAATCTTTGACGACATGAAAGAATTGGGCGTTAAGGTGGCTCTGGATACTTCCGGTGAACCGCTCTCCTATTGGGTAAAAAAAGATGCAGCGACCCTAATCAAACCGAATGCTGAAGAACTTGCCTCTGCAGTTGGCAGAGAACTTAAAACCGTGGGTGATGTTGTTTCAGCAGCCAGAGAACTTTGTGAAAATGGTATTGAAGTTGTCTTAGCTTCCATGGGCGCTGATGGAATTCTTGCAGTTACTAAAAACGATCAGTGGGCTGCCAAAACTCCTCCGGTGAAAGTAATCAATACCGTTGGTGCGGGAGATGCAACTCTCGCTGGCTTCTTAGCCGCTGTAGTGGAAAACCCGGTTCTCGATGGTGAAGAAAATTACGGAGTCGGCTTCAACGTTCCTCTGGGAATTCAAAACGCGGTCCGTTTTGGAGCGATTGCAGTTACTCAACCAACTTCGGGCCTAGCCAACCTAGATAACATGCCAGAGGCAATTCTGGATGCAACACCAGATCTTTCAGCACCTTTAGAAGAAATCGCTAAACCGTAGGAGTATTCAATGCCGGTCGCATCAAATGAGCAATACGCGGAAATGATTGACCGCGCTAAAAAAAGCGGCTTTGCTTACCCCGCGATAAACGTCTCATCATCGCAAACTGTTAATGCTGTTCTGCAGGGTCTAACTGAGGCAGGGTCAGATGGCATCATTCAGGTGACTACCGGTGGCGGTGATTACTGGTCAGGACCATCAGTAAAACACATGGCCACAGGTGCAGCGGCTATGGCCAACTTTGTTCGTGAAGTTGCTAAGAATTACCCAATCACGGTGGGTGTCCACACTGACCACTGTTCAAAAGATCACCTAGAGACTTTCTTGCTGCCAACTTTGGAAATGAGCAAAGAACGAGTTCGTAATGGTCAAGAACCGCTTTTCAACTCACAGATGTGGGATGGCTCGGCGGTTAGCTTGACTGAGAACTTAGAAATTGCCAAGAAACTGCTGGTTCAAACCAAAAACCTCGGCATTATCTTGGAAGTTGAAATTGGTGTTGTCGGTGGTGAAGAAGATGGAGTGGAAGGTGGCGAAGGTGAGCACCTTTACTCCACCATCGAAGACGGCCTATTGACTGCTGAAGCACTGGGACTTGGCGAGAATGGGCGCTACCTAACGGCACTTACCTTTGGCAACGTGCACGGAGTTTATAAAGCTGGAAACGTTGTTCTCCGACCAGAACTTCTCAAGGATATCCAAGATGCTGTTGGTCAAAAGTATGGAAAAGAGATGCCTTTCGACTTAGTTTTCCACGGCGGATCTGGTTCGACTCAGCAGGAGATTGCTGATGCAGTCAAGAATGGGGTTGTGAAGATGAACATTGACACTGACACCCAGTATGCCTTTACCAGGGCAATTGCCGGACACATGTTTGCTAACTATGACGGCGTGTTGAGAATTGACGGTGAAGTTGGCAACAAGAAGATGTATGACCCTAGAGGTTGGGGTAAGACTGCAGAGGCTGCCATGGCAAAGAGAGTTTTACTTGCGACTGAAGAACTAGGTTCTTTTGGCAAGTCTATGTCGATCTAGTGTCGCTTTATTTTATTGCTGGTCTCTTCGCCAGCCGCTTTCAAATCTTTTCTAAGTTCCTTAGGCAGTGAGAACTGAACATCTTCTTCCGCTGTTTGAACCAACTGCACTTCATCGTAACCGCGAGCCGCTAAGTATTCCAATACTTCATCAACCAAAACTTCTGGAACACTTGCTCCAGATGAAACTCCAACCGAGTAAACATTCTGGAACCATTCGTCTTTGATTTCTGAAGCAAAGTCCACTCTGTATGCAGCCTTTGCCCCACTTTCTAAAGCAACTTCAACTAGGCGAACAGTGTTAGAAGAGTTAGCTGATCCGACAACAATTACAAGTTCAGCATCTTGAGCTACTTTTTTGATTGCAACCTGTCTGTTCTGTGTTGCGTAGCAAATATCATCGCTTGGCGGGTTTTGCAGAGTTGGGAAACGTTCCTTCAATTTCTCAACGGTCTCATAGGTTTCGTCAACTGAGAGTGTAGTTTGTGAGAGCCAAACCACTTTCTCCGGGTTTCTAATTGAAACGTTTAGAACACCTTTGATTCCATCAACCAATTGAACCTTGTCTGGAGCTTCTCCGGCAGTGCCTTCAACCTCTTCGTGACCTTCGTGGCCAATAAGCAAGATGTCATAGTCTTCATTCGCGAAGCGTTGCACTTCACGGTGAACTTTGGTGACCAGTGGGCAGGTGGCATCAATGGTGTTTAGGTTTCTGTCTTCAGCTGCCTTTACCACTGCTGGACTAACTCCATGGGCTGAGAAAACTAAGATTGCCCCTTCAGGGACCTCATCAACTTCGTTTACGAAGATTGCTCCACGCTGCTGTAAGGCTGATACCACGTGCTTGTTATGGACTATCTCCTTGCGCACATAGACCTGTG
>DDPP01000047.1 GCA_002342255.1 Micrococcales bacterium UBA2465 | reverse complement strand
TAGGAGGCATATCCAATGGATATCGATTTAGGTGCCTTGAGGCTAATTGAGCGCGATTACGAGATTCCTTTCAATGAACTAGTTGAAATTATCGAAGCCGCCATTGTTGCCGCTTATCAAAAGTCAGTCAGAAATAATGATCCAGCACGTGCCGAACTAGATTTAAAAACCGGCAAGGTTTCTATTTTCACCCCAGACACTGAAGAGCGCGATGAAAAAGGTCGGATACTAGTCGAGAGTGCTGATGGAATAAAGTTTCCAGAAAAAGATGTAACTCCAGATAACTTTGGTCGAATTGCCGCAGCGGCAGCCAAGCAGGTTATTGGTAACCGCATCAAGGGAATTTCAGACGAGAACACCTACGGAGCTTTTTCAGCGAAACTAGGAGATCTTGTTACTGGAGAAATTCAGCAGGGCCAGCGAGCTCATATGGTTTATGTGAAGATCGGTGATGCTGAGGCCTTGATGCCACCTGAGGAGCAGGTACCTGGTGAAGATTATTCTCACGGTAAGCGGATGAGATTTATTGTGACCAAGGTGGACAAGAACCCACGGGGGCAGGTCCATATCAACGTTTCGAGAACTCACCAAACTTTGATTCGCAAGCTATTTGAACTAGAAGTTCCGGAAGTCGCTAGTGGTCAGGTGGAAATTGTTCAGGTAGCTAGGGAAGCCGGTCAGCGAAGCAAGATTGCAGTTCGCACCAAAATTGCTGGACTGAACGCTAAAGGCGCTTGCATTGGTGAACTTGGCCAACGAGTTCGTGCTGTGAGTGCGGAACTAAATGAAGAGAAGATCGACATTGTTGATTATTCGGACGACATTGCGACTTTTGTAGCAAATGCCCTCTCTCCAGCAAAGGTTTCGGCAGCTTTCGTCGTGAATGAGAAGTTAGCTCCGGGTGCTTCGAGAGAAGAAGAAACTTGGCCTAAAGTGCGAGTTTTAGTCCCTGAATACCAGCTTTCTTTGGCTATCGGTAAAGAGGGTCAGAATTCGAGACTGGCTGCCCGTTTGGCTAGAGCCAAGATTGACATCATGGCTGACGATTTGGACGAAGAGTAAATCAACGGCGTTTCAAGGGCTATGCCTTTTTAGAGCAAGGCAGTAGAATGAACCAAGCAAGAACCTGTGTTGGCTGTCGCCAACTGGAAAGCCGAACTAATCTTTTGCGAGTAGTTCGATTTGAGGGAAAACTTCAAATTGATGTAAGCAAAAAATTGTCGGGAAGAGGATCTTGGCTCCACCAGAAGCTCAATTGTTTGGATTTAGCGGTGAACCGCGGTGCATTCTCTAGAGCTTTTAGATCCAAAATAGATAATGCGGATCTAGCCATTTTGAAAGAACAGGCAGAAAAGATGTTGGACAAATAATGAGCACCTCGAAATGAGTACCTCAAAGCACTAAAGCCTGCCCTGACTGGGTAGGCCCCAGACAGGAGAAAACAAGTGGCGTTACCACGCGTATACGACATAGCCAAAGAGCTCGGAATTGAAACTTCTGAGGCACTGGCAAAATTAAGTGAACTTGGCGAATACGTCAAGAGCGGATCTTCAACCATTGCCCCGCCTGTAGCTAACAAGTTGCGTGCTGCCTTCCCAGATGCTAAGCCAAAAGAGGAAGCGCCGAAGGAAACCAAAGCTACCAAGGCCAAGGTCACAAAGAAAACTGAAGAGCCCCAGACCCCTACCGTAAAGCCGGAAGAACCTAAGGCTGAAGAGAAACCAGACTCTAAGCCAGCTTCACCAGCCCCAACCCCCGGTATTCCTCGACCTGGCAATAACCCTTTCGCTTCCGCTCAGGGCATGGGTATCCCACGCCCGATGGCAAGACCAGGAAACAACCCATTTTCAAGTAATCAGGGTATGGGCAGAACTTCTGCTCCTGGCACACGCCCTAGCGGTAATCGTCCTACCGGCTCTGGAGCTCCAAGAACTGGCGGAGCACCAAGACCTCAAGGTGCAGGATCTCGTCCGGGTGGTTTCAATGGAAACAAACCGGGTGGACTAAATGTCCCTGCAGCTCCAGGTGGCTTCCCGCCAGCGGGAAGACCTGGTGCTGGTGGTCGTGGTCGCGGTGGTAATGCGGCAGGTGCCTTCGGTAAAGGTGGATCACGAAGTGCTTCTAAGGCTCGAAAATCCAAACGGGCTAAACGCGAAGAATTTGAGCAGAGAACAGCGCCAAGCCTCGGTGGAGCAGTAGTTCCAAGAGGTGACGGTAACACGGTTGTGAGACTTCGTCGTGGCGCATCGATTCAAGATTTTGCAGACAAGATTGATGCCAATGCTGGTCAGTTGATTACCGTTTTATTCCACTTGGGGCAAATGGCAACAGCCACCGCTTCCCTTGATGAAGAAACTTTCCAGATTCTCGGTGCTGAACTTGGCTACAAGATTGAAGTTGTTTCACCTGAAGATGAAGAACGTGAGCTATTTGACTCATTTGGTTTAGATATCGATGAGGAAGATGACGAAGAAGATTTAGAGTATCGTGCTCCAGTTGTCACAGTTATGGGTCACGTTGATCACGGTAAGACTTCTCTTCTAGATGCGATCCGTAAATCTGAAGTTATGAAGGGTGAAGCAGGCGGTATTACTCAGCACATTGGTGCATAC
>DDPP01000046.1 GCA_002342255.1 Micrococcales bacterium UBA2465 | reverse complement strand
ATGGCAACCAAGGAGAGCAAAGCCCGCAAGCTTATCTCGGCTCTAAAGCCAGGTAAGGCTCCGGCATCATCGCCGGCCGAAGCAAAAGCCGACCACGCCACCCCGCTTCTTGACGCGCGTAAAGCAGGTCAAGAAGCAACACCCGCTATGTTGCAGAAAGCTGCTAAGGACAATATGTTCTTACACTTCACCAGACATAGTCCGTTCCAGACAAGTGACATGCCCATCATCACCAAAGCTGAGGGGCACCACTTCTGGGACATCAACGGAAAGAAATACTTCGATGGAATCTCATCGTTGTTTTCAGTTAACGTGGGCCATGGTCGCGCTCGCTTAGCTGAAGCAGCTGCCAAACAAATGAAGCAGTTGGATTACTTTCCAATTTGGTCACATGCACACAAGCCGGCAATCGAATTGTCTGAGCGAGTGCTGTCTTATGCACCAAAGAGTCTAAGTCGCGTATTCTTCACCACCGGTGGTGGCGAAGCAAACGAGACCGCTTGGAAACTAGCCAAGCATTACTTCAAGTTGATCGGAAAACCTACCAAGCATAAAGTGCTAACCAGAGCGGTTGCCTACCACGGCACCAGCCACGGAGCTCTTTCGCTAACCGGTATTCCAGCTATGAAGAAGATGTATGAACCGCTAGTGCCAAGCACCTTCCGTGTTCCAAACACCAACTGGTACCGCGCTCAAGATGACTTCGAAACTGAAGATGACTTCGCTATGTGGGCTGCTAACCGTGTCGAAGAAATGATCCTGTTTGAGGACCCAGACACAGTTGCGGCATTCTTCATTGAGCCTGTCCAGAATTCCGGTGGTTGCTTCACAGCACCGAAATCATACTTCAAGCGAATTCGCGAGATTTGCGACAAGTATGACGTTCTGCTGGTAGCCGATGAAACTATCGATGGGTTTGGACGCATTGGAACTATGTTTGCCAGCGAAATGTATGGCTTAGAGCCTGACATGTTGGTTTGTGCCAAAGGTATAACTTCCGCCTATGCCCCACTTGGAGCATTGCTGCTAAGCGAGAAGCTGTTTGAACCTTTCAAGCATGGAACTACTATCTTCAGCCACGGCTACACCTTTGCTGGACACCCGGTTTCCTGTGCAGTCGCGCTAGAAAACCTGGATATCTTCGATGAGGAAGATTTAGTTGGAAACGTAGCAAGAAACGCTCCAGCATTCAAAAAGACCCTGGAAAAACTTAAGGATCTTCCGATTGTTGGAGACGTTCGTGGCGAGGGTTACTTCTATGCCATTGAGCTTGTTCGCGACAAGAACACCAAAGAGTCATTCAACGACGAGGAGTCTGAGAAGCTGCTAAGACAATTCCTCAGTCACCACATGTATGACAACGGATTGTATTGTCGCTCAGATGACAGAGGAGACCCTGTTGTCCAGCTCGCTCCCCCGCTAACCATCGGTCAAGCGGAATTTGACGAGCTAGAGCAAACTCTTCGTCACAGCCTTTCATTAGCTGGAGAACTATTCGAGCTAATGTAATCGCTAGACAAGAATTTTGGGGCTCAGGTTGTTGCTAACCTGGGCCCCAATTATTTTTAGGTATTATTTCTTAAATGAACGAGAGAAACTGGATTGATGTTGAAAGTCCTATTGGATTAATAAGGGTTTTTGAATCGAATGACAAAATTGTTGCACTGGAAATAGCCGCAAAAAAAGCTGGGAACAGCTCTTCCTCAAAGTCGAAGCTGCTACAGGAAGCAGCCAAACAAGTGCAAAATTACTTTTCCGGTAAATCAACTAAATTTGATTTGCCTCTAGAAATGGATGGAACAGCATTTCAGAAAGCGGTGTGGAAGAAGATTGCCAAAGTTGGTTTTGGCAAAAAAATTAGCTACGCGGAGATTGCTAGGGCAATCGGGAAACCAAAAGCTGCCAGAGCAGTTGGTGGAGCAGTGGGAGCTAACCCAATCCCGCTAATTGTTGGATGTCATCGGGTTCTAGGTGCGGCAGGAAAAATTACAGGTTACTCCGGCGGAAAAGGGATTCCAACAAAGCAGTGGCTATTAGAGCACGAAGGAATCGACTCTAAAGCATGAGCGATCTCATCCTTCGTTATGAGGATGGACTCAGCCGTTGCCGCTGGCCGGGTAGGGACCAACTTTACATTGAATACCACGACCAAGAATGGGGAGTTCCGGTAACCGGTGATCAAGAAATCTTTGAACGAATTTCTCTAGAAGGGTTTCAAGCAGGGCTCTCTTGGATAACAATTCTCAAGCGCCGCGAAGGTTTTAGAAAGGCATTCAAAAACTTTGATATAAACAAAGTGGCGAAGTTCACCGACGCTCAAGTTGAAAAACTGTTGTTAGACGAAGGCATCATCCGAAATCGGGCCAAAATCCAAAGCACAATCCGAAATGCAAAACTAGTTCAAGAACTGCAAAAAGAGGGCATAAGCATTAGCGACTTGGTCTGGAGTTTTGCTCCAAAACGAACCCTCTCCCCTGCCAAAGATTTCAGCTGGCAGGCAACCAGCCCCGAATCTGATGCCATGAGCCGAGAACTTAGACGCCTTGGATTTGGATTCGTTGGATCAACAACCATGTATGCACTGATGCAGGCCACAGGTTTGGTGAACGACCATGCACCAGGCTGCTTTCGAAGAAAAGAACTTGCTTAGGAATCTTTGGCTTGTTGCACGACGAGTATTGCCGCGTAAATCAAACCGCTTAGCAAACCAATTGGAGCAATAATCCACCACGCGTAGTAAGAGGCGTTGAAAGCTATCTTGGTGAGGGTAACTGCAACTGATGGTTTGAGATAGCAGTAGCCATACAAATAACTGCAAACTAACTTAGTGAAAGGATAGCTAAAGGTAAAAACAATATATGGAACCAAAGTTAGAATTCCACTTGACCACATTATGATCTTTAGAACTTTTCGAGTTTTGGAAATTTCTTTTCTCTTCTTGTTGGACCGTTTAATCAAAATAACTTACCCCTCACAACTTCTGAGGTTACCAGATAGATCACATTGCCCTCGACTTCCATTCCGAGTCCGACGGATTCCGCTACTTTCTTGAGCTGGGCTAAGGATTCCGGAGTTCTTTTAGCTCTCACAAAGGAAGCGACCAATTCCCCTTTCGCAGTTTTATTGAAGTGATTCAATGCCCGACGTTCGCCATCAACTTCGGAGACAACCTCCACCCAATAAGAATCAATTGTTTCCGGCACAGGTGCTAAGTCAGCATAGCTTTTGGACCGCATGTCGATGATGGGCAAGTCAACTAGTCGACCCCATGCCATCGGCTGGTTCTCTCGCCAAATCGCCTTTAAATCAATTCCTGGAAGTTTAGTATCTGCAGAAAGTCGATACCAGGGAATTCGATCTGTTGCAGAAATCAAACCAAATAGGGCGCTCTGCATCAAAACTTTCGAGCGCATTCGCTCAACTTCATGCTCGGTAAAACTTTCAACGCCAATTGCTTTGTATAAGGTGCCCGCATAGCGCAGATAAGCCGGCATGGTCGGAGCTTTAGGAAGCTCAAAATTTCGTGAGATGTCCTCAAGTTGCTTTGGAGAGAGCTTTAGCACCTTTGCAGCTTCATTAGCATCACTGCAAAGTTCCAATAGTGCCGTTAAGACTTGATCCCTAGCGGGGTCTAACTGTCCATAGCTAAGGTGAACCTGCGAAATGGTAAGGTTTTGCCCACCAATTCTCTTGGTTTCACTGGGAGGTAACAATATGAGCACCAGACAAGCCTAAACTTGAATAATGGTCAAACTTACAAAGATATACACAAGAACTGGAGACGAGGGTCTAACTGGCCTAAGCGATTTTAGTCGAGTCCCTAAGACTGATCCGCGAATAGAGGCATACGCGGATGTTGATGAAGCAAACTCTGCAATCGGGGTGGCGGTCTCACTCGCACAAAACGAATTCGACGAGGAAACCCTTCACCTGCTCTCCCAGATTCAAAATGACTTATTCGATCTAGGTGCAGACCTATCCAATCCTCTAAATGAACACTATGAGTATGAGCCACTTCGTGTTGATGCCATTTGGATTGACGCTTTGGAAGCAGCCATTGACAAATACAACGCCAACCTCGGGAAGTTAGATTCCTTTATCTTGCCAGGTGGCTCAGGATTGTCAGCTGGGTTGCACCTGGCCCGCACCGTGGTCAGAAGAGCAGAGCGTGCAACCTGGCATGCAATCGAGCAGTATGGCACTGAACCTGCCAAGAAGGGGCAACCAAACGGCGGTGTGAATGTTTTGGCAGCCAAATATTTGAACCGACTTAGTGATTTACTATTTGTTTTAGCTCGTTATGCAAACATCAATCACGGTGGCGACGTGAAGTGGGTGCCTGCAGCGAACCGCCGCGAAGCTCCGGCCAAGCGCAGACCAGAACAGGACTAAAAAAGTTATGCCCCAGGAAATTCCTGGGGCATAAAACTTTTAACTTTTAGGCAAGTTGTGCATCACGTGCAACGATTGTCACAGTGTCATGTTCCATTGACAGGAATCCACCATCAGCGGTTGCCTTAATTGATTCACCAGTTTCCAAAGTAATACGAACTTCGCCTGAGCTTAGGATGGCTAGCATCGGTTCGTGACCAGGCAACAAACCGATTTCACCTTCAACTGTCTTGGCGATGACCATTTTTGCGTTGCCAGACCAAACTGCTCGGTCAGCAGCCACCAGGTCAACATGCAAGGATTTTTCGCTCATGATTACTTACTGGTCTCAGCCTGGATCTTTGCCCATTGGCGTTCAACGTCTTCCAAACCACCAACGTTGAAGAACGCTTGCTCTGCTACGTTGTCGAAGTCACCATTGGCAATCTTTGAGAAGCCTTCGATAGTTTCTTTCAGCGGAACAGTTGAACCGGCAACACCGGTGAACTTGGTAGCCATGTAGGTGTTCTGTGAAAGGAACTGCTGGATACGACGAGC
>DDPP01000077.1:8101-9853 GCA_002342255.1 Micrococcales bacterium UBA2465 | reverse complement strand
CTAGCTCAAAACCGAGATGTTTTGGGATATCGAGAACTTGAAAGCGATGAACAAATCGGTAAGTTGAGTGTTGTTGGTGCTGGTATGCGAACCCACTCCGGTGTTTCAGCAATCTTGTTTAGAGCTTTAGCTGAGGCTTCAATCAACGTTGAAATGATTTCAACATCTGAGATTCGTATTTCAGTAATCACTAGCTTGGAACAATTAGATGATGCTGCTCGAGCAGTCCACAAGGCTTTTGATCTAGACGGTGACACAGTTGCCACTGTCTATGCAGGAACTGGAAGATAAGTTGGCTAGACCAAATCTGGCGTTAGTCGGTGCTACCGGTGCGGTAGGCACCGTGATGATTGACATCATCAACTCCAGAGAAAACATTTGGGGTGAAATTAGACTCATTGCATCTGCTCGATCTGCCGGTAAGAAAATTACTGTTCACGGTGAAGAACTAACTGTTGTTGAACTTACTGAAGATGCATTCGAAGGTATCGACATTGCAATGTTTGATGTTCCAGATGAGGTTTCAGCTATTTGGGCTCCCATTGCGGCTAGGCATGGAGCAGTTGCAGTTGATAACTCAGCTGCATTCCGTATGGATAATGAAGTTCCACTGGTTGTTCCAGAAGTAAATCCTGAGCAAGCAAAGAACAGACCTAAAGGGATTATCTCTAATCCAAACTGCACAACACTAACCATGATGGCCGCCATGGGGGCATTACATCGTGGTTGGAATCTAAAAGAACTAGTTGTTTCTAGTTACCAGGCTGTTTCAGGAGCGGGGGCAACAGGAATAGATCAACTTAGAAGCGAAGTTGCTGCAGTTGCTGGCACCAAAGTTGGTGAAGCAAGCGATGATTTGAAGAACTTCATTTCAGGAGAATCTCCTTTTCCTGCCCCGATAGCCATGAATGTTATTCCTTGGGCNNGGATCTCTGAAAGCAGATGGTTTCTCTTCAGAAGAGATGAAGGTTAGAGACGAAAGTCGAAAGATTCTAGGTATTCCAGACCTAAAGGTTGCTGCTACCTGTGTTCGTGTTCCGGTTTTGGTTAGTCATAGTTTGACCGTTCACGCTACCTTTGAAAAACCAATTACCGCTGACCAGGCTAGAGCAGCCTTGGCTGCTGAGCCAACGATTGTGGTGTTGGATGACCCTAGTCAAGGTCTTTGGCCAACTCCTAACTTGGTTGCTGGTCTTGATCCAACTTACGTTGGTCGAATCAGAACTTCTCTAGATTTTCCGAACAGCGTTGAGCTCTTCGTCGTTGGCGACAACCTTAGAAAAGGTGCCGCCCTAAACACTTATGAAATAGCCGAACTCGTTGCTAGAGAATTCTAAATAGCAAGGTAGCCTTATCTCGTGCGCAAGTATTTGATTATGGCGGTATTGGCCTTCACCACCCTAGCGCTTTCCTCCTGTTCAACACCTAGCAGTGAAAACAAGGTTGGCGATATTCCGGATAAGCCAGTATCTTCAGCACCACTTGTTAATGCAGCCGATTATCAGAACTCATATGGTTCCTATGTATTCAGAATTGGTGGTGGAACTGTTTGGTGCACCATCAACCCGACTCCGTTGTTTGTTTTGTGTGAACACAATGAGGTTGATGTAAATTACAAGATGCCAGAGACTCCAGCTGGTTGCCAAGGCGCATGGGGCTATCAAGCTAGATTATTTGCTTATCAGCCCTCAGTTGGCAAGATGTCTGACTGGTACTGCTCTTCAGGTTTATTCTCTGATCCAGAAGGTGCAT
>DDPP01000077.1:5868-8057 GCA_002342255.1 Micrococcales bacterium UBA2465 | reverse complement strand
CTAACTTCAGGTCTACAAGCTAAACGCACCGGAGCAAAAATAGAAGTTCCAACTCCAGCACAAACTTGCAGCCAAGTCTTTACCCCAACCAGTTCTTTTTCAGTTTGATGCAATCCTCTTGCGTATCTTGTTGGTAAATCACAATTGGTGACCAGTGCTGAGCCAGTAAAAGGCAGGCATACTTGTCCGCCATGTGTGTGACCAGCAAAAATTATTTCTGCACCAAGTGAATCCAATTCAGTTAGAACTTCTCGGTATGGGGCATGGGTAACACCGATGGTTAGATCTGCCGTTTTTAGGTTCTCAGCTGTTGCTTTTAGGGTTTTGAAATCATGCCTATTCTCATGGAAGTCATCGGTTCCAATGAAATTAATTTGCTGACCATTTATTCGAAGTGTTGTCGAATTGTTGTTCAGGCTAAGCCAACCGAATCCTTCGAATCCTTCGGTCAGGCTAGCAATGTCTAATTTTTCTTGGTGACGAGGCTCAACTGTTTTAGTTGTCCCAAAAAGGTAACCAATCGGGTTTCTAATCGCCGGTGCATAAAGGTCGTTAGATCCATTCACGTAAACCCCGGGGACTCCCGATAAGTTATTTAGCGCATCGAGAACTTTGCTTACTGCTTTTGGATGCCCTAGGTTATCTCCGGTGTTGATGACTAGATCAGGCTTAGTTTTCCGAGCTAATTGTTTAATCCAGCCGATTTTTCTGCGTTGCCAAGGGGCAAGGTGTATATCAGAGATGTGCAACACAATAATGTCTGTAGAGCCTTTAGGGAGAACTCTTAGCTCCTCTCTTCTTATTGCAAACCAGTTGCGTTCAATCAGAGTTGCCCAAACTAAAACTGCAACTGGAAGGGATAACCACCAGAGCATTTATGGACCGGTTGAGATAATCAGCAAGATTGCGCTGTCAGAGTTCACAGCTTTTCCAGCTGCTGGCAATGTTCCGATTACGTTACCGGCTGGAACATTTGGGTCATGCAGGAAGAATTGTTTCTGCGATGGCTGTGGCACGCTAACCGTTGGGAAGCCTGCATCATTTAGCGCTTTAGTCGCATCGGTTGGGGTCATACCCTTAACTGAAGGCACTTTGGTGAAACCACCTTTGGAGATGTAAATTCTGATAACTGAGCCAATAGGTATCGAGGTACCTGGTTTTGGGTTGGTGTATGCGACGGTATTCGCCGGCTGGGTCGAAGAAACCTGTTTAGTTAGAATCTTTACGTTTAAGCCAAGAGTCTTGATGCTTGCTGAGGCAGTGTCAGCGGTTTGGCCAGCCACACTGGGCATCTCAACCATGGTGGCGTCAATCATTTCCTGTGGGGCTGGATCAAAAGGGCCACCGGGGTAAGTCTTGTCAGCAGATTTCATGATGGTTCGCCAGATGTCGTGACGGACAGTGCTGCCCTTTTTGTTATTTAGCAAAATTTTTCTAAGTGAAACATCACCGCTTACGTTGCCAACCCAGACTGCTGTTCCAACCGTGGTTGAGAAGCCAGTCATCCAGGTGTGAACACCCGAGTCTGTAGTTCCAGTCTTGCCGGCTAGTGGGGTGCCATCACCGGTTGAAGAAGCTCCACCGGTACCACCGTTGATAACTCCCTGCATAGCTTTAGTCATGCCGGCTGCCACCTCTGGGGAAACTGCTTGAGAGCAGACAGTTTTCGGCACCTGTAAATCGGTT
The DNA here is from genome assembly GCA_002342255.1 of Micrococcales bacterium UBA2465. Lineage (GTDB taxonomy): Bacteria > Actinomycetota > Actinomycetes > Actinomycetales > Microbacteriaceae > Rhodoluna. The sequence goes on along the minus strand of DDPP01000077.1, from coordinate 6,371 downwards.
TTAGTTTCACGTACGTAAACCCGATCTATGGCAATCGGTGTGCAGAAGACTCCCTTGTTCGCTACACCGGCAACTGCTGCAGCCATGGTCAGCGGTGCAACTTCGTTCACACCAAGAATAGAAGCTGGGTAATAAACCAGTTCATTTCCGTCTGCTCGGTGGACACCGAAGCTTGCTGCCGTATCACGAATATCGCAGAGGTCAAGCTTGCTTGCCATGTAAGCGAAAGCAGTATTCACAGATTTAGCGGTGGCAGTGAGCACGTTCATGTCATCACCTTCAGGCTCGTCGTTACCTGGAGCCCAAGTGCCAACTAGCGACCCACAGCGGGAGCTAAAGTCACTGGCATTCCATTCACGTTCTCTGGCATCGACGTGATCTTCGAGCTTATGCCCTTGAGTTAGCCACTGGGCCAGGGTGAAGATCTTGTAAGTAGAACCAGTTTGGAAACCAGAGGAACCACCATAGTTCTTATCTGACGAGTAGTTCACTGAGGTGTGACC
>DDPP01000077.1:0-5798 GCA_002342255.1 Micrococcales bacterium UBA2465 | reverse complement strand
ATCTTGTTGGGATCATTGACTGGAACCCACTGCTTGGCAGCTCTATCAGCTACTCTCTGGAGTTTGATGTCCATGGTGGTGTAAATATCTAAACCACCTTTACGAAGCAAAGCTTCGCGGTCTACCTGGGTTGGTCCAAATTCTGGTGAGTTACGGATAGTCCAGACCACGTAGTCGCAGAAGAAAGCTGTAGTTTGATCCGCTTCACAGCCCACTGGAACCTTGGTGATGTTCAGAACAATCGGAGTTGCCTTGTATTTAGCTGCTTCAGCTTGGGTGATATCTCCAGCATCTGCCATGTTTTGAATTACATAATTTCTGCGGTTGAGTGCTCTAGTTTTATTTGCCTCGACATCCGGACGATAGTCTTCTGCACCTTTGAGCATGGCGGTCAACATGGCCGCTTGTGGAATGTCCAAATCTTTCGCGTGGATACCAAAGTAATACTCTGATGCAGCTTCAACTCCGTTGATGTGTGTTCCAAAGAAAGACAAGTTGAGGTATCCAGCCAGGATGTCTTGCTTGCTGTAATTTTTCTCCAGAGCTAGAGCGAGTCGAACTTCTTGGAACTTTCTCTGCAGGGCGTGAGCGCTGTCAGTCTGCAAGGCAATTGCCTCTGGGTCACCACTCAAAACAGCAGCTTCAAGCAGGTTATTCTTCACATACTGCATGGTGATGGTGGAACCACCGGGACCGTTGCCGGCTTTCAAGATGTTAGTAAGAGTTGCACGGGTTAACGAAACCCAGTCAACACCAGCGTGTTCATAGAATCTTGGGTCTTCCGTGTCGATTGCCGCCCGAATCATGTTGGGGGAGATCTCGTCATAACCTACCGAAATTCTGTTCTCGTTGAAGAACCTGGCAACTTGAACAGTTTTGCCATCTTTGATGGCATAAATGTTTGAAGCTTCAGCAGCGTTAACCGGCCTAATAAAGTCAGGTAGGTTTTGGAAGATTGAGACTGTGGCTGAAACACCTAAACCACCAAGCCAGACAAATGGCACTAAAAGCATGAAACTGAGCAAGCTGGCTAGGGTGCTGAGCCCGAAAAGGCTACCCCAACCGCCTTTGCGCTTAGAATCTTTAGGCTTTTTAGACATAGACTCTAGGTTACCTGCAAAGTTTGAAAGGATGCCGAGAATATGGTCATTTGGGAATACACGGTAACCCCCCTTCCACCACACAATCCCAAGCAAATACTGGACCACTGGGGTGCTCAGGGCTGGGAACTGGTCCAGGTTGTTCCCACTAATGAGGGTGGTTTCGTAGCCTATCTGAAGCGGGTCAAGGAGTAATTCATGGGTCGAATTGAAGATCGTTTAGAAGAACTTGGTTTTCCTCTTCCCGAGGTTGTTCCACCGGTAGCCGCCTATATTCCTGCTGTGATTACTGGCAATCTGGTCTATACCGCAGGTCAACTACCGATGGTGCAGGGCAAATTGGCTGAAATTGGCAAAGTTCCTACGCATGTTTCGCCAGAACGCGCCAAAGAGCTGGCCCAGATTGCGGCTTTGAATGCCCTCGCTGCGGTGAAGTATGCCATCGGCGATTTGGATAGAGTCACCAGGGTTGTTAAAGTAACTGGTTTTATTGCCAGCACCGCAGATTTCACAGGTTTACCTGTTATCAATAACGGTGCTTCTGAATTTCTAGGTTTAGTCTTTGGAGATGCAGGTGTGCATGCTAGAACCACAGTTGGTGTTGCTTCTTTGCCTCTGGATGCCCCGGTTGAGGTTGAACTGATAGTTGAGTTCAAATAGTTGTTCAGCCACTTACAGGCATGGCTTAGGAATTTATTGCCGCTAGCCTTCAGGTGAGGACTGTCTAAGCTAGATAATTTCAGGCTTCATATGTTGCCCAAAATGTTGTTAGTATTTTGTTGTCAGCTTCGGCTGACCTGCGATATCTTGATTCCCCCAATCATTTATCGCCGGCCCCGGTCACTCCCCCCAGAGACCGGGGCCCCTTTATTTTCCCCAGATAAATTTCAACTAAGTTTTCAACAGTTCGCCGCATTTCAATCCTGATGACCAGATCGGTCATTGAGGATGACTGAATGAACCCGTTAGAACTTCTCGCAGATAAACAAGTGACAGATGTTCTAGTTGACTCTGATCAACCAATCTGGATTGAGAAAAATGCTGTATTGCAAGAAACAGCGAATCATTTTGAATCCGAAGCTGAGTGCCGGAATTACACCCGAAACCTAATTCAAGAGCATGACTCAAGGATTGATTTAGCTAAACCATTCGCTGAGATAAATGTAAATACCGAGTATGGATTAGTAAGAGTTCATGCGCTACTTGGGGGAGAGTGCTCTTTTGGAACACAATTATCAATTAGAAGACACCCTAACGATTTTTATACTTTGCGTGATTTGCAAAAGGACAATTTTATAACTGAAGAACAACTGATTGAGCTTCGTGAGATTGTTAAGCAAAAGAAAAACTTTGTCATAGTGGGTGCTACTGGTTCTGGAAAGACCACATTACTTCGCGCCATGCTTATGGAAATAACTCAACAACGATTGGTTGTAATTGAAGAATCATCAGAACTACGAGTTCCCGGTTCGGTTGAGTTGTTTACCAGGATTTCTAATCAGGAAGGTGTTGGTGAAATAGCTTTAGCAGAGTTAGCTAAGCAAGCTCTTAGAATGAGACCGGACCGATTGGTGCTTGGTGAGGCTAGGGGCCAAGAAGTTGCAGTTTTGCTTCAGGCTCTAAATACAGGTCACTCAGGAGCAGGCTTTACCTTGCACGCTAATGGAATTTCAGAGACGGTTCCAAGGCTTCTAACTTTGTTGGCTCAGCAGAATATTCAGCCTGCGTTAGGCCGGATGATGATTGGCACTGCCGTTCAGGTGGTCATCGAAGTCAGCAAGAGTCCAGTTAGACATGTAGTGAAGATAGCAGCCTTGGTGATCTAATGTCTGAGTCGGTAATGCTAACCAAGTTTGCTTCATTGTTGCGATCGGGTCTTTCGATACCTAAAGCTTTGAATCTAATCGGGGAGATACCTCAATCATCTGAGGTTGGCTTTCTTATAAGAGTTGCAGCAATATCTGGAACCGCCGTGGCTAAAGAACTTGAACTGGTTGCCCAATTGGTGGCCAACAGGGAGAAAACCAGCAGGCGCATAAAGATAGCCCAAGCCAGCCCAAAGGCTAGCGCCCAACTGGTGATCTTCTTGCCACTGGTAACCGTTGTCCTAGCCCAGTTCTTGGGGATGGACATCGTAGGTACCATGCTGGCAAAGCCAGTTCTTTTGCTAAGTCTTAGCCTGGGGATTTTCCTGTTAGCCGGAGCGAGGTTGGTAAGCAATCGCTTGATTTCTAAAGCCAGCTCTCTGGCAAATAATCTAGGCTGCTACCTCTTAGGTGTGGCTGTAGCTTCATCTGCTGGTTTGAGCATCAACCAAGCGCAAAATCTTGCGGCAGAAATTTACCAAGAGTGCTTTAGGTCTCTCCCAAGCGAAATGGAACTTCGGGCAATGGCAGAAGTTTCAGCTCTGGTTTCACATACCGGAGCAAGTGTTGGTGAAGCATTAAGAAAACAGGCTGAGAATCTGCAAAGTGAATTAACGACTAAATCTGAAGTTGCCATAGAGAAATTACAAATAAAACTTTTGTTGCCTTTGGGTTTAGCTGTGTTGCCAGCATTTGTTTTGATTGCGGTAATCCCATTGATGGTTTCGATGGTTGGTCAAAGATGAAAGGAAAAATAAATGTTTCAAAAACTATTGGAAGAAGATGGAGCAACAACTGCAGAGTATGTAATCATCACTTTGGCGGCTGTTGGTTTCGCTGGATTACTGCTGAGCATCCTTCGTTCAGACGAAGTAAGGCAAATGCTTTTAGATTTGATTCGTTCAGCAATAAGTTCGCCACCAGCAAATTAGTCTCTGATGTCGGATCAGTCACCGCAGAGTTTGCTTTAGTAATTCCTGCAGCTCTTCTGGTTTTGATTCTTTCAATCTCCGCATTGTCATTACAAATCCAACGGAACTCTTTGGTTGAGGTAGCAGCTGCTGGAGCTAGAGAGTTAGCTAGAGGAGAAACCACTACTTCGATAGATGAGCTTTTGTCTGAATACAAATTGAATCCAACTGTTGCCATTGAACACAGGAATTTGCTGGTTTGTTTGGAACTAACTATTCAGGCGAGGCTAAGTTGGTTGGGTTCGATACCAATTTCAGAGAGCCAATGTGCCAGGAAATCTGGGCTATGAGGATAAAAAATGACACCGGATCTGGTTCTGTGTTAGGTTTGGGACTAATTTTGGGAATTCTGGGAATAATTACCCTAGGTTTCTCGATAAGTAATCAAAGTCTCGCTAAATCTAGACTCCAGGCTGAAACAGACAGTGCAGCTCTGGCTGCTGAGGATGTTTTGCGGGGAATTGCCAGTGGCTATCCCTGTGAAACGGCTAAAGAAATGGTCAAAGGGTTCGGCGGGGTTCTTGAGTCATGCCATATAGTCAATTTAGACATCTATATAAGTGTGTATCAGGAGAATTTAGGTATAGTTCAAAGGGTTAAGGCTCACGCAGGCGTGGGGCTTGATCCCACAAGGTAGGAGAGTTAGTGTCTAAAGGTTCAAAGCTAGTAATAGTGGAGTCACCGGCAAAAGCTAAGACCATCGCCAAGTATTTGGGCGATGATTTCAAGGTTTTAGCCTCGGTTGGCCACATTCGGGACCTTATCGATTTGAAGGAACTTCCACCGGAGCTCAAGAAGAAGAGCACCATTGGTAGGTTCGCCATCGATGTTGAGGACGACTTCAAGCCTTACTATGCAATCTCCCCAGGCAAGAACAAAACCGTAACTGAGTTAAAGGCTGCCCTAAAAGATGCCGATGAACTCTATCTGGCTACCGATGAGGACCGCGAGGGTGAGGCTATTGCCTGGCACCTACTGGATGTCCTAAAGCCAAAGGTGCCTGTGCACCGAATGGTGTTCCATGAGATTACCAAGGAAGCAATCCAAGATGCGGTGAAGAACACCAGAGCGATTGACGACGATTTGGTTCAGGCTCAAGAGACCAGAAGAGTTGTTGACCGACTTTACGGCTACGAGATTTCTCCGGTGCTTTGGCGAAAAGTGCAAAGAGGCCTAAGTGCTGGCCGCGTGCAGTCTCCTGCAGTTCGACTAATTGTTGAACGTGAGCGTGAGCGCATGGCTTTCGTTTCAGCAAGTTACTTCGACATCAAAGCTATGTTTGACACCAAGGTAGCTGGTGAACCGAAGTTCGAGGCAAAGCTCTTTACCTATAACGGTCAAAGAATCGCTACAGGTGACTCATTTAATGACAAGGGTGAACTTACGGCTCAAGTGATGCTCTTGGATGAAGCCAAAGCAACTGCTCTTGCCAATGCAATTAGCTCAACGGGACCCAACATCGAAGTTATTTCTGTTGAGGCAAAACCATCTTCGCGCAAACCTGCCGCACCTTTCACAACATCTACTCTGCAACAGGAAGCATCTAGAAAACTTCGCATGTCTGCAAAACAGACTATGGATGTTGCCCAGTCGCTTTACCAAGAGGGTTACATCACTTACATGAGAACCGACTCTCCAACACTTTCAACTCAGGCAATCAACGCTGCGAGATCACAGGCGAGAGAAATGTTTGGCGAAGATTATGTCTCTCCAGCACCTCGCATCTACCAAGGTAAGAACAAGAATGCTCAAGAAGCGCACGAAGCAATTCGACCAGCTGGTGAAGTCTTCCGTAAGCCTTCTGAAGTTGCAGGTGAACTTTCTGGCCGTGCCTTTGAACTTTATGATTTGATTTGGAAGCG
>DDPP01000061.1:4131-5159 GCA_002342255.1 Micrococcales bacterium UBA2465 | reverse complement strand
AAAGATGTTCAGATTGGTGGTATTCAGGACTACCGAGTGAACATTGCTCCAAACCAGATGTTGATGGCTACCAGTGGACTAAATGCCCAGTCAATACAAACTGCTTTGAAAACCAATGGCTTTGTATTCCCTGCAGGAACCCTTGAAGACAACCAAGGTCAGATCACTGTAGAAGTCGGTTCACCAGTTGAATCGGTTGAAGCATTGAAGTCTTTGCCGTTGAACGCCAACCTAACTATTGGCGATGTTGCAAAAGTAACCTACGACCCAGCTCCGATTGAAACCATTTCAAGAGTCGACGGCATGCCATCTTTAGCAATCTCAATTACCAAAACACAAGAAGGTAACACTGTCTCTATATCTAATGCCTTGCAGCCACTTGAAAAGCAACTTGTAGAAAAACTTGGTGGACCAACCAAGGTAGAAGTAAAAGAAACTTTCAACCAAGCTCCTTATGTTGAAAAATCAATTCTTGACTTGGTTGAAGAAGGACTTTTGGGTCTGCTTTTTGCAGTAATCATCATCCTGATCTTCCTAAGATCGTTCCGTTCCACTTTGGTAACTGCAATCTCCATCCCTACCTCATTGCTAATTACCTTCATTGGTCTTTCTAGCTTTGGTTACTCGCTAAACCTATTTACACTTAGCGCTCTAACTATCGCTATTGGTCGAGTGGTTGATGACTCTATTGTGGTTATTGAAAACATCAATCGTCACCTGTCCTATGGTGAAGAGAAGATCCAAGCAATTCTTTCTTCAGTGAAAGAGGTTGCTGGAGCGATTACCGCAGCCACCCTAACCACCGTTGCGGTATTCCTGCCTATAGCCGGAGTTGGTGGCCTAGTTGGTCAGCTATTCCGCCCATTTGCTCTAACATTCTCATTGGCTCTGATTGCATCCCTATTTGTCTCGTTGACCATTGTTCCAGTCATCGCCTACTGGTTCCTAAAGGCCAAGGAAAGAAGTGGTCAGAAGCTATCTCTTATTGAAGAGGAAAGCCTGATTGCCAAGATTCGTGAAGAAGAGAA
>DDPP01000061.1:2520-4020 GCA_002342255.1 Micrococcales bacterium UBA2465 | reverse complement strand
TTGAAGACCAACTTCATCGGAAACTCAGGTTCAAATAGCTTCAGCATCACTCAGACCATTCCACTTGGTTCATCCATCGAGGCTAAATCAACTGCAGCTGCAAAGGTTGAAAAGCTTCTTATGGACACCGGTGACACAGAAGCGGTTACCACCACCATTGGTGCTAACGATTCCAGAGTTGCATTTGGTCAGCAGGCTGGTGGAACACAGTTCCAGGTTTCAACAAAGAAATCGGTAAACGGTGAAACCTTCCAAGCCAAGATGGAAAAGCTATTCAAAGAAAACCCTGACCTTGGCACTGTTAAGTTCCAATCAGGTGGCTCTTTCGGTTCCTCTGGAACAGTTGACGTCACCGTCACTGCAAAAACAGATGAACAACTTAGAGCAGGTGTTGAACTTGTCACCAATGCACTAAAGGGCAAGATCAAGGATGTTAATCCTGAAATTACCTCTACCCTTTCTCAGAAACAGCGCACGCTTAAGGTAACTATCGATCGTGTTGCTGCTTCACGAGTAGGTCTATCTGAAATTGTAATTAGCCAGATTGTTGCAAGTGCTATGTCTCCACAGAGTATTGGCACCATCAACATCAACAACACTGCAACCGCTATCTACATCAAGTCTGGAACAGTGCCAACTACCGTGGACCAAGTGAAGGCAATACAGATTGGCCCATTGCGTCTGGCTCAATTAGCCAAGGTTGAACTGGTGTCTGTTCCTACCAAGATCACAACCCAAGATGGTGAACGAGCAGCTACCGTTTCGCTGACTCCAGATCCAAAAGCTAGCTTGACTACCATCACTGCCGATGTTCAGAAAGCACTTGACTCACTGAAAGACAAACTTCCAGTTGGTGTTAGCTTGCTACCTATCGGTGGTGTTTCAGCAGACCAGGCTGAATCTTTCAGCCAGCTGTTGATGGCTCTGCTAGCAGCTATCTGTATTGTTTACCTAATCATGGTGGCAACCTTTAGGTCTCTAGTTCAACCACTGGTATTGCTAATCTCAATTCCGTTTGCTGCCACCGGTGCATTCGTTGCCTTGTTGGCAACTAACACTGCTTTGGGTCTTCCAGCTCTTATCGGTATGTTGCTTTTGGTTGGAATCGTGGTAACCAATGCGATTGTATTAATTGACCTAATCAACCAATATCGAGCTCAAGGTGTTCCGCTAGAACAAGCAATCATGGATGGAGCTAGACAACGTCTACGTCCTATCCTGATGACAGCTCTTGCCACCATTGGAGCGCTAAGTCCACTTGTGCTAGGTATTACTGGTTCCGGTGGATTCATTTCCCAGCCTTTGGGAATTGTGGTTACCGGTGGTTTGTTCTCTTCAACAATCCTGACGCTAATCATCGTTCCAGTCCTATATCGCTTGATTGAAGGACGCAAAGAGAAGCGCGCTCTCAAGAAGCTAAAGGCCTAGGCGATAAACTAGTCAAGGCCAAGTCAGTGGCCTTGACTAGTTTGAGAGCATGATGAATCTTCCCGAGTATTT
>DDPP01000061.1:1812-2442 GCA_002342255.1 Micrococcales bacterium UBA2465 | reverse complement strand
ATTACTGACTTTGAACTCAATGTGATGGATGAAGGTTTAGATCTAGTTATCAAACCAAGACCAGAATCATTAGCCAACATGAATGAGTATGTTCGCAACATGCATACCACTTCAGGTCTGATTGAAGAATTCGACAATGGCATTGATCTGCAAACTGCTGAAACCCAAGTACTTGAATACATCAAGAAGTATGTTCCAGCGGCTAAGACTGCTCCCCTAGCCGGAAACACCATCGGCACTGACCGCATGTTCATTGCCAAATACATGCCAGCACTAAACGAACACCTGCACTACCGAAACATCGATGTTTCAACCATCAAAGAGCTTTCTAAGCGTTGGTATCCAAGGGCATACTTCCAAGCTCCTAAGAAAGAAGGTGGCCATCGCGCTCTAGCTGACATTCTAGAGTCTGTGGAAGAGCTGCGTTACTACCGCAAATCGGTCTTTGTCGAGGGCTCTGGCCCTTCTACCGAAGAGGCTCAAGACCTAGCCCAATCCTTAAAGGCTGATAAACTCTAAAGGTTGCTTCCTCAAGTGAAGCCATGGTGGGTATAGCTCAGCTGGTAGAGCGCCTGGTTGTGGTCCAGGATGTCGCGGGTTCAAGTCCCGTTACTCACCCCATAAGTTTTT
>DDPP01000061.1:0-1762 GCA_002342255.1 Micrococcales bacterium UBA2465 | reverse complement strand
GAAATCGAACAGATCGATGCTTTCAACGACATGCTACAGAACAACGGTCACTGGGTTTATGCCAATGGTTTATCAGCTCCAGAAAATGCAGTTCAGATTGATAATCGTGCAGACAAGAACGAAGTAATCAACGAACCGCTATACAAAGAAGAGTTCTACGTTTCAGGTTTCTGGATCATCAAAGCTGACTCTAAAGAACAAGCCCTAGAACTAGCCAAGCTAGGTTCTAAGGCCTGCAATAGAAGAGTTGAGCTACGCCCTATGCACGGCTAGCACGTTCGAGAACTAATTCTCTAACGCGAGCAGCATCTGCCTGACCTTTCATAGCCTGCATAACTGCACCGATAACTGCGCCAGCTGCCTGAACTTTACCTTCACGGATCTTCTCCAGAACATCAGGCTGTTTGGCTAATGCTTCATCGATAGCAGCAATAAGTGCACCATCATCTGAAACTACTTCAAGACCTTCGCTCTTTACGATTTCTTCTGGTGAACCTTTACCTTCAAGAACAGCTGCTAGGACTGTTCTTGCAATACGGTCATTGATTCTTCCTGATTCAACCAGGTTGGCAAGTTCTGCCACTTGAACCGGAGTGATGTTGATTTCTGAAACATCTTTATCTTCGCTGTTAGCAATACGAGCGATTTCACCGGAATACCACTTACGAGCAGCCTGTGGCTTAGCTCCAGCAGCAACCGCTTCTTCGATGTAATCCAACAGACCTGCGTTCACAACATCTCTGAACTCCATCTCAGCAAATCCCCACTCGACAGCTAGACGCTTTCTTCTATCTGCAGGGTTCTCTGGAAGTTCTGAACGAAGCTTTTCAATAAGTTCGTTGGATGGTGTTACTGGAACTAGATCTGGTTCGGGGAAGTAACGATAGTCATCGGCATCAGACTTAGGTCTTCCTGAACTGGTAGCACCTTTATCTTCATGCCAATGTCTGGTTTCCTGAATGATGGTTCCACCATCAGCAAGAATCTGAGCCTGACGTTGGATCTCATAACGCACGGCACGTTCAATACTTCTTAGCGAGTTGACGTTCTTGGTTTCGGTTCTGGTGCCAAGTTTCTCTTGACCCTTAGGACGAAGTGAAACGTTGGCATCACAGCGCACGTTTCCTCGTTCCATACGAGCTTCTGAAACACCTAGTGCTTTGACGATTTCTCGAATTGAACGAACATAAGCCGCTGCTAGTTCAGGAGCTTCTGCTCCTGCACCAAAGACTGGCTTGGTTACGATTTCAACCAGTGGAACACCGGCACGGTTGTAATCAACGAGTGAGTATTCAGCACCCTGGATACGTCCGGTAGCACCACCGATGTGGGTTAGCTTTCCAGCGTCTTCTTCCATGTGTGCTCGTTCGATGTTTACAGTAAAGACTTTGCCACTAGGCACTTCAACATCTAGCGAACCATTGAATGCAATAGGTTCGTCATACTGGGAAGTTTGGAAGTTCTTAGCTAGATCTGGGTAGAAGTAGTTCTTTCTAGCGAATCTTCCAGTTGGCGCAATAGAACAACCTAGAGCTAGACCAATTGAAATAGAAGACTCAACCGCTTTGCGGTTTACTGCAGGTAGCGATCCAGGTAGGCCAATGCAGACTGGGCAAACGTTGGTGTTTGGTTCATCACCAAAGTCATTCCGACAACCACAGAACATCTTGGTTTTGGTGTTCAGTTCGACGTGAACTTCAAGACCGATAACAACTTCGAAAAGCTCAATTGCCTTTTCATAATCCATCAAATTTGCTTTAGC
>DDPP01000072.1:3396-16436 GCA_002342255.1 Micrococcales bacterium UBA2465 | reverse complement strand
ATGTATATCGGTTCAACTGATTCTCGCGGATTAATGCACTGTCTTTGGGAAATTATCGATAACTCGGTGGACGAAGCCTTAGCTGGGTTCGGAAAAGTTATAAACATAACGCTTCACAAAGACCGATCGGTCGAAATAACCGATGAAGCCAGAGGCATACCAGTTGACATTGAACCAAAAACTGGGCTTTCCGGAGTAGAGGTGGTCTTTACAAAGTTGCACGCTGGCGGAAAATTCGGGTCAGGGTCTTATGCAGCTTCGGGAGGTTTGCACGGTGTTGGTGCTTCGGTAGTCAACGCCTTGTCCGAACGACTTGATGTTGAAGTTGACCGCAACGGAAAGACTTACGCCATGAGTTTTCATCGTGGCGAACCAGGAATCTTTGCTGATAAGACTGGTATCAGTCCGGCAAACTCTTTCAAGGCTTTCAGTGAAAATAGCTACCTTCGCGAGATCGGTAAAGTTGCGAAAAACAAAACTGGTTCAAGAATTCGTTTTTGGGCAGACTCACAGATATTTGTAAAAGACTCCAAATTTGAACTGGATGAAATTCTAGCCAGAGCAAGGCAGACTGCATTTCTCGTGCCTGGTCTAAAGCTCGTCGTGTCTGACGAAAGAACTGGTAAAGCTGAAAAGCACGAGTTCCTTTTCCAAGGAGGCATCGTAGAGTTCGTTGATTATCTCGCCAAAGACGCACCCTTGAGCAATGTTTGGCGGCTGAGTGGCTCTGGAGCTTATACCGAGACCGTTCCGGTTCTGAATGCCAAAGGCAATATGGAATCCAAAGAAGTTGAACGAAAATGTGATGTGGACGTCGTGGTGCGCTGGGGCACCGAGTATGAAACCGAAGTCAAAAGTTTCGTAAACATCATCGCCACTCCTAAAGGTGGAACGCATTTGCAAGGTTTCGAGCAAGCATTGCTAAAAGTTTTTAGATCTCAGGCCGAAGCGAATTCTCGAAAATTCAAAATGGGCAGCGAGAAAATTGAAAAAGACGATGTTATGACAGGACTTACTGCAATAGTCACCGTGCGCCTTCCTGAGCCACAATTTGAAGGGCAAACCAAAGAGATTCTTGGTACCCCGGCGATTAAAAACATCGTTTCGAATGTGGTCACCAAAGCCCTAACTGATCGATTCAGTAGCTCTAAGCGAGACGATAAAGCACAGACAGCTTTGGTACTCGAAAAGGTAGTCAACGAGATGAAATCTCGCATCTCCGCTCGCACCCATAAGGAAACGCAGCGGAGGAAGACAGCACTCGAGTCATCATCTTTACCAACGAAGCTGGTTGATTGCAGAACCCAAGACACCATAGATTCTGAGTTAATCATCGTTGAGGGTGAATCAGCTCTTGGTACCGCAAAGCTTGCAAGGAACAGCGAGTTTCAAGCCCTTTTACCTATCCGAGGGAAGATTCTGAATGTTCAGAAAGCTGCAATCTCCGACATGTTGAATAACGCTGAGTGTGCTTCCATCATCCAGGTTCTTGGCGCAGGTTCGGGAAGAACCTTTGATTTGACAACTGCTAGGTATGGAAAAATAATTCTGATGAGCGATGCGGATGTCGATGGCGCTCACATCCGGACATTACTGCTCACACTATTTTACAAATACATGCGTCCACTGGTCGAAGACGGAAGAGTTTTCGCTGCTGTCCCACCACTTCACCGAGTCGTAGTGATTAATCCCGGTTCAAAATCGAATGAGGTAATTTACACATACTCTCAAGTCGAATTGGAAAACCTATTGGCCAAACTTGGCAAGTCAGGTAAAAAGTATCAAGAACCAATTCAACGTTATAAGGGCCTCGGAGAGATGGATGCAGATCAACTGGCTGAAACAACCATGGACCGGAAGACCCGATCTCTTAGGCGAGTAACTGTTGCCGATTTAGAACGTGCAGAAAAAATGTTTGAACTTCTTATGGGAAATGAGGTCGCACCAAGACGCGACTTCATAATTGATCAGGCAGATAACTTTGAACGCGAGCGTATCGACGCTTAGGCTCGACCAGCCGCAATGATAGTTGAACTTAGTGGGGTTCCACTAGAATCGCGTTTGGCTAGCTTTTCATTGATCTCTAATGCCTTACCCGAAGAAGCTGACGCGAGAACTGGCAGCTCACCAACATAAGCAAAGTAAAGTTGGTTCTCATCACGAATGAATTTATGGGCACGAACACCACCGGTGGCTCGGCCTTTCGGCGGGAATTCTTCGATTGAGCTCAGTTTCAAACTCCCAGCATCAACTGCCCCCAATGATTCTGAATTATTGGCTGCTGTTAGAACTACCGTGTTCTTTGTTGGGGCAATCGAGTTGAAGTAAATTGCCTTGGCATTGTCAGCAATCTTTATCCCGGCCATACCGGCAGCCCCACGCCCTAGTGGTCTGACTAGGCTTGCATCGAATCTGAGTAACTGAGCATCACTGGTCACGAAAACCAACTCATGGTCGTCAGCACTTAGTTCTGCACCAACCAACTCGTCGCCTGGCTTCATTGAAATAACTTCAAAAGTTGATTTCGGTTGGAAGTCGGAGTTCAAACGCTTCACAATGCCTTGTTTGGTTCCCATGGCAATCACTGTCTCTTCGGTTAGTGGAAAGGCGTTGAGCACCCTCGATTGTTTGCTAACTCCTAAGAATTCTGCGACATTGATGCTGGATGCGGAATCGAAACCAGCTTCGCTAGCTGGAATATCGCTGGCGTGAACTCTATGCATCACTCCGTCTGAGGTTAGAAAACCGATATCGCTTCTGGTGCTAGTGCTGATGACCGAGCGTACTGCATCATGCTTCTTCCGCTTTATGGCTGGTTCCGGTTGCAGTAAAGTCCGCTGCACCTGACCACTGGCAGTCAGGACAATAAAACACGGTGAATCGGCGAGTTGGGCATCAATCGCTGCCGCTTTGGCTGCTGAGACCGGTTTCACTTCTTCTGCTGCGTCGAGAATTGTGGTTCGTCTGTCATCACCATACTTGTCGGATACTTCCTGAAGCTCTTTAGTGACGAGATCTCTTAGAACCTTTTCGCTTCCGAGAATCTTTTTTAAATCTGCTATCTCTTTGGCTAATTCTTTGGATTCAGTTTCAAGTTCTAGCTTGGAAAATTTTGTCAGTCTTCGAAGCTTAAGTTCCAGAATGTATTCAGCTTGTAATTCGGACAGTATGTATTTCTGCATTAGCTTTTTACGGGCATCATCAACCTCATTTGCGTTTCTGATGATGCGAATAACTTCGTCGATGTTTACTATTGCTTTCAGCAAGCCTTCGACTAAGTGAAGTCGAGCTTGCTTTTTGCCTAATCGGTTTTCGGTTCTTCGCTTAGTCACGACAATTCGGTGGGCTAGGTATACCCCCAAGAGATCTCTTAGATCTAAAGTCTCTGGTTTACCTTCAACCAAAGCTACGTTGTTTATGCTGAAAGATTCTTCAAGGGGAGTGAAGCGATAAAGCAGGTCCAAAACTGTGTTTGGATCGAACCCGGTTTTCAACTCGATGACTAGTTTGAGGCCGTTGTTCCGATCGGTTAGATCGATTACGTCAGATATGCCTTGCAGTTTTTTGCTGTTGACGCCATCTTTGATTTTTTCGATGACTCGTTCTGGGCCAACCAGGTAGGGCAGTTCCGTGACAACCAGAGCTAGTTTCCTCGGCGAAACACTTTCAATCGACACCCTCGCTCTAGTCTTGAAAGAACCGCGACCAGTCATGTAAGCCTCTGTGATGCCTTCTGTTCCAATGATGACGCCACCGGTCGGCAAATCTGGGCCAGGTATATATTTCATCAAGTCTTCTGACTCAAGCTTGGTGTTATTCAGCAGTGCTATAGCACCGGCTATAACTTCCCGCAGGTTATGCGGGGCCATGTTGGTGGCCATTCCCACAGCTATGCCTGATGAGCCATTGACTAACAGGTTTGGGAAAGCAGCAGGTAAAACCTCGGGTTCAGAAAGCTGAGCGTCGTAGTTTGGTTTGAAGTCAACAACATCTTCATCCAAACTTTCGTTCATCAGTAATGCCGCAGGTGCAAGTCGTGTTTCGGTGTAACGAGCTGCAGCTGGCCCATCATCTAATGAGCCGAAGTTTCCGTGTCCGTCTATAAGGGGGACTCGTAAGGTGAATGGCTGGGCCATTCTGACCATCGCGTCATAAATTGCACCATCACCGTGGGGATGCAATTTACCCATAACCTCACCCGAGACACGTGCTGACTTGACATGCCCACGATCAGGTCGCAGTCCCATCTCACCCATTTGGTAGATGATTCTGCGTTGAACTGGTTTTAGTCCGTCTCGGGCGTCAGGTAGCGCTCTGGCGTAGATAACTGAATATGAATACTCCAGGAAAGAGTCACTAAGTTCCTTGGTTAGGTCGATGTCAACGATTCTCTCGTCGGGGAATCTCTCCGTTTTATTGTTATCAGCCATGTTTTTCTAGATGCTCTTGGTTTACTGTGCGAGACTTATCTCGATGTCTACGATGCTACCTGCACCTCCCAAAAGCTTGGGGAGGCTTGGCGATGTGTTGATAAGCGCTCTGGCAAGTGTCAATTCCCAAACTAATCAATTAGGTCTCAGCGCTAAACGATCAGTCTGCGTATTGCTGGTTGATGGGCTCGGATACAGCAATCTCTCCGATGCTGGCGGTCATGCCAGCTTCATAAATTCATCCAACATTGAAAAGATAAATTGCTTTTTCCCTGCCACTACCTCGACTAGTCTTACCAGCCTTGCCACAGGAGAGTCACCTACTGAGACTAGATTCATCGGTTATCAGGTGTTTGATAAAGAGTTTTTAGTTCCCCGAAATTTACTCTCCGGATGGTCGGATTATCAAGCTGGAGCAGATTTCCAGACATTGCCAACAGTATCCGAACAGGCAATTGAACAGGGCATCGAATTCCATGTCGTTTCCTTGCCGGAGTATGAATCCTCGGGACTTACTGGAGCAACCATGCGTGCAGCAACATTTCATGGGGAACACGATATTGCCAATAGGTTCGCCGTTGCCGCAAATTTACTCGGCGATGCCACCCCCAAAATAGTTTTTCTCTACGTGCCAGAACTTGATCAAATCGCACACGAGTGGGGTTGTCAATCCGATAAGTGGCTCGGTGGGCTTGAAATTCTAGACTCCTTAGTTAGAAATTTTGTGGTTACTCTCCCAAGTAAAGTTGGCTTAGTAATTACTGCAGATCATGGAGTTATTGACATCCCTGCCGGTAGTCATATTTATCTTGACGAAGTTTTACCCAAGGAGACCTTTGCCTTCGTGGGCGGTGACACCAGAGGTCTATTTCTCTACCTCGAGGACAAAATGCAAACAGGATTGGTGTTAGAACAACTTAGAATCAGATATCAGGGAGATTGTTGGGTCTTGACTCCAGATAATTTAGTTGGTTCGGGTTATTGGGATAACTTGTCGAAGGTAACTTCAGTCTTGCCGGATATCATCTTGTTAGCTCGAAAAAAAGTTGCCCTTTACCACAGAGGCTTTGCAAAGAAGAAGTCGTTACTGATGGTTGGCCATCACGGCTCAATAAGCAGTGAAGAACTTTCAGTTCCTTTGCTTAGGTATAACTTCTAAAACGTTTCTTCGTCGTCCTCTTTTGAGCCAAACAAAACTTCAGCCCAACGGCTGTTTACTTGTGGCTTGGTTTCAGTCCGTTGCTCAGTTTCAGAAATCTTTTCTGACTCTGGTTGGATTTCATTTTTCTCTTCAGTGGTTTCTTCCGCTATTTCATCAGAAATTTGTTGAGAACTCTCTACTGGTTCACTTTCGATCTCGGGGACAATTCTGAGATTTGCGGTGCTGAGAGTTTCCTCTTCGAACAAATCGCTACTTAATTCACTGGCTGTCTCGGCCGTTTCTGGAACTACCGTGAGGAAACCTGCAGGGTGTTCAGACTTAGTTTCCTCGACAGGAGTTTCGATAACCAATGGAACTGTCTTAGCGATCGCACTTACTGGAACGCCATTGGATAGCTGCAACGCAGCTTCGTTTTCAGGGGCGAGGAATAACTTTTTAGGATCAAAAGACCAGGTGGCCAAGCCGTTGCCTTCATTCGTTGAAAAGTTGATGCTTACTAGCCATTCTCCTTCGAGGCTTTTCCTAGCGGACCACGAAGAATTTGTTGAACCGTTTATGGCTAACCGTTCATCCATAACTTCGCCAAATTCAACTGGCATAGCTTCGGTGAATCGGTCACCAGCCATGTTCAAGCGGATGCTCCTGGCCAAAGTCACTATGTGATTCAACTCAGCAATGATCGGTTTTGCGAATTTACTAACCAAGTCTTCGTCCGCCCCTGTTGCGGCAACTACTTCGGCAACGGTCGCACCGAGACGAATTTGTTGTTGAATCTCTCTAGGCGAAAGTGTTTGTGGAAGGCTGACCTCCCTCTGCCTGAGTGCTTTCAACAGGTCCTCGGATATTTCCAGGTAGTGTCTAGTGCCATCAGGAGCTTGAAGCTCAAGTTGGTTATTAGAAACTCCAGTTATACGTAGTTCGGGCATTATTATTCCTTCGTGGTTAGTTTCGCACCAAATAGGGCCTATATTGTGTTGATTTTGTTGGTCGCGACACGCCAATCTGGGAGAACTCTGGGAATCGTAGATTCCCCTAGGGTAATAAAGTTGCTATTTCAGCCTGAATGCTGGATACTTCCAGCGCTGGAATAAGTTTCTGAAAGGAATATCTGTGGCCACCGATTACGATGCCCCACGAAAGAATGATGACGACACCGAGTCAATTGAGGTGTTGAAAGAGCGCGTTCCCGAGGCTGCTTCAGCTAGCGCTGATCTTGATGTTGAAGATCACCACGATTCGTTCACCATTCCAGAGGTAACTAGCGAAGAAGCTGAAGTAATCGTAGTTCCAAAACAAGAGGACGAATTCACCTGCAGCGAATGCTTTATCGTCAAACACCACTCGCAAAAAGCCCGGAAAGACGGAAAGTATGGGCCAGTCTGCGTCGACTGTTCACACTAGGACTTATTTAGAATTCCAGCCACAATTTCAGGCTGCCTAGAGCTAAACAACCAATATGGCGTTGGGTCGTTTTGGTCCGTAATCTCCACCTTCACCATGGTTTGCACTCCGGATTGAAACTGGACATAAGCTAAGGAATTCAGTTTTGGACCCCGTTGCTGCATCAAAGATTCTTTTCCGATAACCTCAGCTAATCCAAGCTGTGACCTAGGTATCACCGCTTTACCGACTTTAAGGTTTTGCTCGTCGATGGTTATCGTCTTGGCAGTAAGTAAGCCCAGCAAAGTCCAAGTGACTAAAGTAAAAATCCCAGTAAGGATTACCACCAGATCGCCGAGGGGGAAAGCGACCAGAGCCGCGCTAGCGGCGATGAGGGTGCCAATGAAAAAATACGAAGGTCCAGGTAAAGCCAGCTCTCGGTATCGGTTTGGTGAAAAACTTTTAGCCATGCATTTAGAATACGCTCATGACTGTTTTTGAGGTTCTCATCGAATGCGAGCCAGAACTTTTTCCGACTAGAGGCAATCCTGGTGACGCCGGCTACGACATTAGGTCAAATATTTCTGCGGTTATACCAGCACGAGGTTTCGCAATGGTTGCCACTGGACTGAAGATAGCATTGCCAGCTGGCTACGTCGGACTCGTGCACCCCAGAAGTGGTTTAGCTGCAAAGCATGGAATAACAGTTCTGAATGCACCCGGCACAGTTGATGCAGGTTACCGAGGGGAGATAATGGTTACTTTAGTGAATCACTCGGATAGTGATTTCGCTGTTGAGCGACTCGATCGAATAGCCCAGCTGGTTTTTCAGAAGTTTGAAGAAGCTAGATTCGTTCCGGCCGAACAATTACCAATTTCGCAACGAGGCGACCAAGGTTTCGGATCAACAGGTGTTAAATGAACGATAATCTATATCAAGGCCCTTACGATGTCTCGGATGTGTCTGCACCAAGTGAGTTGGCACAATTTGGTGCCATTTCTTTCGTGCCCAATGGCTTAGTTACCGTTAGAGCCGAAGTCGAAGACGGCACCGGAAAGGTTTTGGCGCTGTCGTTTGACTATGAACAAGCAACCTTGCAGGTTCAAGCTTTCGCTAGTCCCAAAGGAGAGAACATCTGGCATGAAGTTTTGCTAGACATCCAAGCAAAGGTAACCGAACAGGGCGGAACAGTCTTTCAACAGGTTGGTCCTTTCGGTTCAGAATTGGTGGCTTCTATTTTGGACTCCAACTCTCAGAACAAGACTTTGCGCATGTTTGGTTTCAGCGGCGATAGATGGTTGCTTCGCGGAACAATTAGTGGACCGAGCATGGATGAGATGGCAGTGCGACTTTTTCTTGAGAACATTTTTAGAGGAATTGTAGTTAACCGTGGTGAGACGCCACTGCCGCCCAGAGAATTGCTTCCGCTCGAGCTACCAGAAGGCGCAATTGTTCCCAAGGGATTACTGTGAGCGAGGATAAACTTTCAAAATACGGTCTCAGAACAACCGAAGATGGCTACCAAGTCGATGGTAAGAGTCTTCTGGCAAGCATCGGGGGAGTGCAGGGCCTTATTGAGAACGCTCTCCCCAGTTTCCTTTATGTCTTAGTTTTCGTGATATGGAAGAGCATTCCAATTGCTCTTTGGTCGGTTGGCATCGTTATAGCGGCTTTGTCAGTGAGACACATCTTCAAACGAAAGCCATTAATCCAGCTGGTTGGTTCCTTTGCCGGTCTTGGGCTTGCTATTTGGCTCACCACTCGACCTGGTGGCCAGGCAAAGGATTACTTTGTTCAAGGGTTGATTACCAATGTTGTTTACGGATCGGTGTTCTTGTTGAGTGTGATCGTTCGATGGCCCATCATCGGTATACTGGTGGGAATTTTTACCGGACAGGGAACTCGTTGGCGAGCAGATCGCCGGAAAGTGAAGTTTTTCGATATAGTTACGATGCTCTGGGTCGGTCTTTTTGCCATCAGGTTGGCCGTTGAGGTACCGCTTTATCTGGTTGGTGACATTGTCATGCTCGGCTTCATGAAACTGGTCTTAGGGTTACCGTGTTACCTGACCATGATTTGGATTTCGTGGCTTCTGTTGCGACGGGTAATTCAGCCCGCCCAAGATGGTAATTTGGATAAGTAAAAGTCTTTTGAACTAGGAGTAAAGCTTGTCCAGGGTAGACACTTTCAAAGCAGCAGCAAATCTACAATCTCACGGTAAGACCTATCGCATTTACCGGCTAGATGCTGTTCTCAACCGGCAACTCCCATACAGTCTCAAAATACTTCTAGAGAACCTGTTGCGTACCGAAGATGCTGCAAACATCACCGCTTCACACATCCAAGCGCTAGCCAATTGGGATCCAAAAGCAGAACCTAACACCGAGATTCAATTTACGCCAGCTCGTGTAGTCATGCAGGATTTCACCGGTGTTCCCTGCATCGTGGACTTGGCGACAATGCGCGAAGCTGTTGCTGAACTTGGCGGAGATCCAAAACGTGTTAACCCATTGGCACCAGCGGAACTGGTAATCGACCACTCCGTTGTTATTGACGTAGCCGGTTCACCTGATGCTTTCGAGAGAAATGTTGCATACGAATACCAACGCAATGGCGAACGCTATCAATTCCTGCGTTGGGGGCAAGGAGCGTTCAACGATTTCAAGGTAGTTCCACCTGGAACCGGAATCGTCCACCAGGTCAACATTGAGTATTTGGCTAGAACGGTAATGACCCGTGAGATTGATGGTGTGCTTACCGCATATCCAGACTCCTGTGTTGGAACTGATTCACACACCACTATGGTCAACGGTTTGGGAGTTTTGGGTTGGGGTGTTGGAGGCATTGAAGCCGAGGCAGCCATGCTCGGACAACCGGTCTCCATGTTGATTCCAAAGGTTGTCGGATTTAAGCTCACCGGAGCTATTCCGACTGGAGCTACAGCTACCGATGTTGTATTAACCATCACCGAGATGCTGCGCAAACATGGTGTGGTCGGAAAATTTGTTGAGTTCTATGGGGAGGGTGTTCACTCGGTTCCGTTGGCTAACCGAGCAACTATTGGAAACATGAGCCCAGAATTTGGTTCAACGGTTGCGATATTCCCTATTGATGATGTGACCATAGATTATTTGCGAAGCACAGGAAGAACCGAAGAACAAATCGCTTTAGTTGAGGCTTATTGCAAAGCCCAAGGGTTATGGCACGAACCAAGCCTGGAAGTTGAATACAGTGAATACCTCGAACTCGATCTCTCAACCGTAGTTCCTTCAATCGCAGGACCAAAGCGACCGCAAGACCGAATCGAGCTAACTAACGCCAAACAAGCTTTCGCCAAAGACATAGCCAATTACAGCGAAGAAACTAGCCAACCTACTCAAGTCACTGGCAAAGACTATTCAATTGACAATGGCTTCGTAGCTATTGCCTCAATTACCTCTTGCACTAACACTTCTAACCCTTCGGTAATGATGGCTGCCGGTTTACTTGCCAGAAAGGCCGTTGCTAAGGGGCTGAAATCGAAGCCATGGGTTAAGACCTCACTAGCCCCCGGCTCTAAAGTGGTGACCGAATACTTCACCAAGGCTGGTCTGACTGAAGACCTAAACGCTCTTGGTTTTGACTTGGTTGGCTATGGTTGCACAACCTGTATTGGAAACTCTGGTCCACTAGATCCTGAGATCAGTTCAGCAGTCAACGAAAATGATTTGGCTGTCACTGCAGTGCTATCCGGTAACCGAAACTTTGAAGGCCGCATCAACCCGGATGTAAAAATGAACTACCTTGCTTCACCACCGTTAGTAGTTGCATACGCTTTGGCCGGAACCATGGACTTCGATTTTGAAGATCAACCACTTGGCCAAGATGCTTCAGGAGCTCCAATCTTTCTTAGGGATATTTGGCCAACCCCGGAAGAAGTCCAAGAAACCATACATAGCACAATTAATTCGGAAATGTTCAAGACCCAATATGCAGGTGTTTTTGATGGAGACGAAAAATGGAAAGCCATTCCAACTCCAATCGGAGATACCTTCAGTTGGGACCCAACAAGCACCTATGTAAGGAAACCGCCTTACTTCGATGGCATTACTATGACACCGAAGAGAGTTGAGGACATTCATAGCGCTAGAGTGCTAGCCAAACTAGGCGATTCTGTAACCACCGACCACATTTCTCCTGCCGGATCAATCAAGGCTGATTCTCCCGCTGGAAAATATCTGCACGAGCATGGAGTTGGGAGAATTGATTTCAACTCATACGGTTCAAGACGTGGCAATCACGAAGTAATGATCCGCGGAACCTTTGCCAACATCCGGCTTCGTAACCAGTTGTTAATTGATGTTGAAGGTGGATACACGAGGGACTTTACCACCAAGCAGGGTGCACAAGCATTCATATTCGAAGCCAGCAATAGCTATCGTGAAAACGGTATTCCGCTAGTCATAATTGCCGGAAAGGAATACGGATCTGGTTCTTCTAGAGACTGGGCAGCCAAAGGAACTGCACTATTAGGTGTCAAGGCTGTAATTGCAGAGAGTTTCGAACGTATTCACCGTAGCAACCTAATTGGCATGGGGGTATTACCACTCCAATTCCATCAGGGTGAAAATGCCACATCGCTTGGATTAGATGGCACAGAAGAGTTCGAGATTACTGGGGTCTCAGCACTAAATGATGGAATAACACCTAAGTCTCTAAGAGTTGTTGCTAAACCAACTTCACATTCAGCTGTCGGTAAACAGGTCGTGGAATTTGATGCACAACTTCGCATAGACACCCCTGGCGAAGCCGATTACTACCGACATGGTGGAATCTTGCAATATGTTCTAAGAAGTCTGGTCGGCTAGTTGATGAGTATGCTCAGCGGAATAAAGTCTCCTTCAGATCTGAAGCTGCTATCTCACGCTGAGTTGAAGCAACTTGCCAGTGAGATTCGTGAGTACCTCATCGAGACCATCACCGCAACAGGTGGGCACCTAGGACCAAACTTAGGCGTAGTTGAACTTACTTTGGCCATTCACCGCATTTTTGATTCACCCAAAGACAGTGTAATTTTCGATACCGGCCATCAGTCCTATGTTCACAAACTTGTCACTGGGAGAACCGACCTGTCAAAAATCAGAACCAAAGGTGGAGTCGCAGGGTACCCACAACGGTCTGAGTCTGAACATGACGTGGTCGAGTCCTCGCACGCTTCATCTTCGTTAGCTTGGGCCGACGGTATCGCTAAGGCAAATAAACTTTCTGGAAACACCGATAGGTCCGTAGTTGCAGTGATTGGTGACGGAGCACTCACCGGAGGTATGGCTTGGGAAGCTCTGAACAACATCACTGATGATAACGATCGCAATTTAGTGATCGTGGTAAATGACAATGGCAGATCATACGCTCCAACCATCGGAGGTTTAGCTAGGTACCTGAATAACGTTCGCACCGAACCGATGTATAAGCGAATGTATAGAGGTTCCAGAAAATTCTTTTCCAACTTTGGACCAGTCGGCAGACTTATCTTTTCAACTGCTAGAGGCGCAGGTAAGGGTTTCCTCGGCACATTCACGCCGAAGGGTATGTTTCCAAACCTAGACATTAAATATATCGGTCCAATTGACGGACATGACATGCAAGCTTTAGAAGAAGCGCTGCAGCAAGCAAAACACTACGGAGCTCCAGTCATCGTTCATGCGATTACTCAAAAGGGGAGAGGCTTCACTCTAGCTGAAGAACATATTGAGGATCAATTCCATGCGGTTGGACAAATAGATAAAGAAACTGGCAAGTCTCTAGAAACAAGTAATGGAAGTTCCTGGACCAGCATTTTCGCTGACGAAATAGTGTCTATCGCCGAACAGAACCCCAAGGTGGTGGGTCTAACTGCCGCCATGTTGATTCCAGTAGGACTTCACAAGATGGCCGCTAAGTTTCCAGATCGAGTCTTTGATGTTGGTATCGCCGAACAACACGCCGTGGCAGCCAGCGCAGGATTGGCTTTTGGCGGATTACATCCAGTGGTTGCAATTTACTCAACATTTATGAATCGTGCCTTCGACCAAGTGGTTATGGATGTTGC
>DDPP01000072.1:2699-3353 GCA_002342255.1 Micrococcales bacterium UBA2465 | reverse complement strand
CACAAAGCCGGTGTTACTTTCGTCTTGGATAGGGCTGGGGTAACTGGACCTGATGGAGCGAGCCATCATGGTATGTGGGATTTAGCGCTTTTGCAGATTGTTCCGGGCATCGAAATAGCCGCTCCTAGAGATGCATTACGGCTTAAAGAAGAGTTACGTGAGGCAGTTGAAATTAAGAACAGACCCACAGTTGTCCGATTCCCTAGGGGTTCAGCTGTTGCCGACATCCCAGCCTTGAGGAGAACTGTTGACGGTGTAGATGTTCTTTACGAGGCACCAGCTAAAGATGTGCTCTTGGTTGCCGTAGGCCCAATGTCGCAAACTGCGCTTAAGGTCAGTGAACTACTCGCGGCTCAGGGCATTGGCGCAACTGTGGNNGGACCC
Organism: Micrococcales bacterium UBA2465; assembly: GCA_002342255.1. Taxonomy (GTDB): domain Bacteria; phylum Actinomycetota; class Actinomycetes; order Actinomycetales; family Microbacteriaceae; genus Rhodoluna. The sequence continues at coordinate 2,969 of DDPP01000072.1, read as the reverse complement.
ACGCTGGGTCGTTCCAGTTCGACAGAGTGTGATTGAAATGGCTAGCAAGCACCGTTTAGTTGTCACCATCGAAGACGGCGTAAAAGTTGGTGGTATAGGAACCAGAATCCGTCAGGACTTAAGAGCTCAACAGATTGATACCGCACTGAATGAATTGGGTCTCCCAGACGAATTCCTAGAACACGCCTCTCGCAGCGAGATTCTGGATCGTGTCGGTTTAAGCCCTCAAGCAATCGCGCAGGACATTGTTGCTCAGGTTCTAGGAGCAAA
>DDPP01000072.1:2072-2684 GCA_002342255.1 Micrococcales bacterium UBA2465 | reverse complement strand
GTTCCGCACGCGAAACCATTGGAAGAAATTGGAATAAATCAAGAACCTAAACTTTAGGTTCTTCACCTTCAGGCAACTCTGTCTTGCCGAATGCTTCGACCAAAACACCAGACACTAAATTAATCTGCCAGCTTCTGACCCCCAATCGGTTGAGATAATCTTCGATTTCCTTCAGGGTGNNAAACAAATGTGTTTGAGGGCATCCGGGTTTATTAAGTTCTCCAGCGGAATGCCAAGTTCAACTGACACTTCTTGAAGTAATTTTTTACTCCAAATTAGTCGAGTGTGCGCTTCAGGGAATCGGTTTGCCCAATTACGATGATTTGGTATCCCGACAGTCTTCTGACGTAAGTCGACTAGTGCGGTTGTGGTGCTACCTGACTCATATGCATCCCACCAAAGGTCGAGGTAAGTTCTGCTTGCCCTGCCTGAAAAACTCCTAAGTTCTGAAAGTTCTGATTTCGATTTAGGGGCGGCTTTAACTGCATTGATAAGCGACGAATCTGGAATCAATCTGCCGGGTGCAACGTCTTTCTGTTTCGCGAGGTGCTCTCTGGCCTCCCAAAGCGACTTAATGATTGTCAGTTGTCTAACATCTTTTATTTCATGAAT
>DDPP01000072.1:824-2032 GCA_002342255.1 Micrococcales bacterium UBA2465 | reverse complement strand
ACCTGATTGGTTAGATTCTGAAATTCCTCGAGAGCTATTTCTAGCTTTCCTTGTTTGAGCAGTTCTTGCTCAACACACTCCCATAAATCGAATAAAACATCGACGTCCAAAGCGGCATAATTCAGCCAAGAATCTGGCAGTGGTCTGGTGCTCCAATCAACAGCAGAATGCTCCTTGGCTAAGCGAACGTTCAAGAAAATCTCACACATGGTGCCAAGAGATACCTTTGGAAGTCCGCAAAGCCGGCCGGCAAGTTCAGTGTCGAGGATTTTTCTAGGCACTAAACCAAATTCTCGTAGGCATTCCAAATCTTGAGTAGCAGCATGAATAATCCAGGTTCTGCTATTGACTAAATCACGCAACTTTTCCAAAAGTGTTTCGTTGAAAGATGCAATTGGGTCGACTAAGTAGATGTCTGAATTTTCAAAAGCGANNCTGAATCAGATAGGCCTTTTGTCCATAACGAAATCCGCTTGCTCGCTCGGCATCCAGTGCAATCCGATTCTCCACATCATCGAGGTTCCTCAGCAGTTCATTGAGGTCGTTGTCATTTTGGACTATGTGGTAATTCTTTCGCGGCTTCAACAAGGGGAGGGGAGCCGCATCAAGTTCTTCTGTCATTTGGCGATTAGGGGAATTACTGAGTCACCATCTGGGGAGTAACCCGCCATGCCTGCAATTAGGTCCTGCCAAGCTGCGAAGTGTGCCGAGAAATCGCCATCGATTGGTGTCCAAGAGGCCCGCAATTCGATTTCATTAGTTTGGTGGTCATCACTTAGTGATCCCATACCTTTTGAAGTCATTACTGTTACCGTGCCGGCTTCATGTGTGTATTTAGCGCCGTGCAAACTTAGTGCTCTGGTTAGTGTCCCCCAGTACCAGTGGGTTGGATCCTCGTGGACGCCTTGTTCAACCTCCATAAGGGGAGACTTCCCATATGCGATGACTCTCATNNTTCCCACCCCATGTTTCGTCATGCGAATCATCGAAAATAAAAACAATTCGACCGACCCCGCGATGCCTAGATTCCGACGCTTTGTCAGGGATCTCCGCCGAGAAAGCTAAGGCATGAGGGGCAATGCCCTGGGGGGACTCGATTTGTTCAACTCTGAGTTCTTTGCGCAGACTAGGCTCAGCTAGGGATTCTGCCGCTTTGGAGAACTCTTTGGGTACTTCGGAATCCAACTTGTAAAAACTCATTTGTTCTA
>DDPP01000072.1:0-734 GCA_002342255.1 Micrococcales bacterium UBA2465 | reverse complement strand
CCTATTTCTGGCGACCTTGTAATCGAAAGAGTCTTCAAGGATGCAGATGGAGATGTGGTTCGAGTTCTTCACTGTCTAGAGGCTGACCAAGAGGGTATGCAGAGCCTTTTTTGGGATAACCGTCGAGGGCACGCGATTGTCCAAGTCATACCGAATCAGTTCTCAGGAACGGTTGATTTAAGGGTAATTCGCAACCTAGGCCTTGATCTCGCAACAATCCAAAAGCCTTGGTTATCAGGTTGGCTTGGGGAGGTTCCCGAAGATTTCGGAATCGAAGAATACTCAGCAATCACACTCAGTAATAGAACCAAAGCTTGGCTTATCCCAGCAGAATCAAAGGACTGGGTTATTCACATCCACGGTCGCAAAGCCGCTAAAGGTGAAACTCTAAGGAATCTCGATCAGTTTAGGAGAACTAATTTCAATCAGTTGGTTATCTCTCATGAATCAGATCCAAAACCCGATGGTTTAGGAACCAAAGTTTCCTATCTAGGTGAACGTGAGTGGAAGCAGGTTGAAGTAGCCGTAGAGGAAGCACAACAGCGAGGATCAGAACGCATTGTTATCTTTGGTTGGTCATTAGGTGCGATGATTGCCGGGCAGTTCATTCGACACAGCCAACAAAAGTCTTTAGTTTCTGGAATCATTCTGGATTCACCTTTGATCGATTATGAGACCACTTTGCAATTGCAGGCAAAGAACGCTGGTTACGACTCTGAATTTGGGTCTTATGT
>DDPP01000070.1 GCA_002342255.1 Micrococcales bacterium UBA2465 | reverse complement strand
GGTTTGTTCTGTGAGAAGATCTTCGGTCCTACTAAGGACTGGGAATGTTCTTGTGGTAAATACAAGCGCGTTCGTTTCAAGGACATCGTTTGTGAGCGCTGTGGTGTTCAGGTAACTAAGTCTTCAGTTCGTCGTGAACGTATGGGGCACATCGAACTCGCAGCTCCAGTTACCCACATCTGGTACTTCAAGGGTGTGCCTAGCCGTTTGGGTTACCTACTTAACATGGCTCCTAAGGACCTTGAGAAGATTATCTACTTCGCCGCTTACCGGGTAATGCAGGTTGATGAAGAGCTAAAGAAGATGGATTGGGTCCTAATCAAGGACGATTACATCACTCGCATCAAGCAGACTCTGCACGATCGTTTCGAAGAGATGATGGATGTTGCTCAGGAAGAGTATGACTTCCTCTCTGAGCAGGGTCTTGACCTGCAGATTGCTGTGAAGATCTGGGAGGCACCTACTTGGGTTGACCGCCAGTTCGTCAAGAGCATCGAGCAGATGGTCAAGATGGAAGTTGATGACCCGAAGAACTACCTAGACAAGCCTTTCACCGCAGCTATTGCTGAGGGTAAGGAAGCCATTGCTCGTGAAGCTGCAGCGCAGAAGGTAATCAACCAGAAGATCAACGAGTTCCGTAAGAAGACCGAGAAGATCGTTCGTGAGTATGCCCGTCTAGAGCGTCCAGACTCGCTGCAGAAGGAACACCTTTCATGGCGTCAGTTCCTAATGGCAGAAGAAGGTCAGCTAATTCAGAACGACGTTCTGTTTGACTACTTCGACTACTACTACGGTGACTACGTTGTGACCGAAATCGGTGCCCTTGCTATTCAGCAGGTTCTAGCCGAATTCGATCTAGCCGGTGAAGCTGACAAACTAAAGAAGGAAATCGCTGAGAACAAGGGTTCAAAGCAGACCCAGGCGATTAAGCGTCTGAAGGTTGTTTCATCTTTCTTACAGTCAAACACTCCGGCTACCTCAATGGTGCTGGATGTTCTTCCAGTGTTGCCACCGGAAATTCGTCCAATGGTTCAGCTTGATGGTGGAAGATTTGCTACCTCAGATCTCAACGATCTTTACCGTCGTGTGATCAACCGTAACAACCGTCTAAAGCGTTTCGTTGACCTAGGTGCAGTTCCTAAGACCATCTTGAACAACGAAAAGCGCATGCTGCAGGAAGCAGTTGACGCCCTGTTCGATAACGGACGTCGTGGACGTCCAGTTACCGGAACCGGTAACCGTCCACTGAAGTCACTGTCTGACCTGCTAAAGGGTAAGCAGGGACGTTTCCGTCAGAACCTTTTGGGTAAGCGTGTTGACTACTCAGGTCGTTCAGTTATCGTGGTTGGTCCACAGCTGAAGATGCACCAGTGTGGTCTGCCTAAGCTGATGGCTTTGGAATTGTTCAAGCCGTTTGTGATGAAGCGTTTGGTTGACCAAGGCATTGCACAGAACGTGAAGAGTGCTAAGCGTATGGTTGAGCGCAGCCATTACAAGGTTTGGGATGTTCTAGAAGAAGTTATTCGTGAGCGTCCGGTGCTACTAAACCGTGCACCTACCTTGCACCGTCTAGGTATCCAGGCGTTTGAGCCACTTCTGGTTGAAGGTAAGGCTATCCAGCTGCACCCACTAGTTTGTGCTGCTTTCAACGCTGACTTCGATGGTGACCAGATGGCTGTTCACCTACCGCTATCGGTTGAAGCTCAGGCTGAAGCCCGTCTATTGATGCTTGCTTCTAACAATATCTTGAAGCCTTCAGATGGCAAGCCAGTGGCAACTCCTTCGCAGGATATGATCATTGGTCTTTATTACATGACCACTCTTAAAGAAGGTGGACTTGGTGAAGGACATGTATTCGGTTCGCTAGCTGAAGCACAGTTGGCTTACGACATGCACATGCTCGACGTTCAATCAGCTATCAAGATTCGGTTTGATGGTGAACTTCGCGACACCTCACTGGGTAGAACTTTGTTCCGTGAAGCACTACCTGCAGGTTTCGAATGGACTGAAGGCCGCGTAGGCAAGAAGGAAATCTCTAAGATTCTTGAACTGATGGTGGAAAAGTGTGATCGCGTTGAAGTTGCTCAAGCTCTTGATCGCATCAAGGATGCAGGTTTCTACTGGGCTACTCGTTCAGGTGTTTCTATGGCTATCTCGGATGCCAACTTCGACTCTGAAGGTAAGTTCGACAAGCAGCGTGCCAAGATGATTCAGGAAGGTGAGAAAGAACACACCAAGATTCAGGAATCCTTCGACGTCGGTGGTATTACCGACCTTGAGCGTCGTGACGAACTAGGTGCGTTGTGGTTCAAGAGAACCGCTGAAATCGAAACCTTGCTGAAGGATGAAATCCCTCAGGGTAACGCTATCCGCATGATGGTTGAATCAGGTGCTCGTGGTAACTGGATCCAGATTCGTTCTGTTCTAGGTATGCGTGGACCGGTAGCAACATCTTCCGGTGACTTCGCTCCGATGCCTGTAAAGGGTAACTACCTGGTAGGTCTAACCGCTTCTGAATACTTCATTAACGCAACCGGTGCTCGTAAGGGTAACGCTGATACTGCGATGAAGACTTCTGCTGCTGGTTACCTAACCCGTCGTCTAGTTGACGTAGCTCAGGATGTTATCGTTCGTGATCCTGACTGTGACACTTCTCGCTACCTAGAGAAGTCGCTAAAGGATGTTGACGGTAACTGGGATGACCAGAACATCGAACTTTCTGTCATGCAGCGTAACCTAGCTGAAGACGTGAAGGTTGATGGCAAGGTTATTGCTAAGCGCAACGACTCAATCAACATTCAGTTGGTCAACATCTTGAAGGCTGCTGACGTTGAAACCGTCAAGGTTCGTTCAGTATTTACCTGTGATGCACTAAGCGGTGTTTGTGCTGCTTGTTACGGTGTATCACTTGCAACCAACCAGCCTGTTGAGCTTGGTGAAGCTATCGGTATTATTGCTGCTCAGTCAATTGGTGAGCCAGGTACACAGCTAACCATGCGTACCTTCCACACCGGTGGTGCGGC
>DDPP01000021.1:2851-3144 GCA_002342255.1 Micrococcales bacterium UBA2465 | reverse complement strand
AGGAAGTATCTATCGTGGGTAACAGCCAAAACTGCACCAGGATACTTAGCCAAGTGTTGTTCCAGCCAAAGAACTGACTCTGCATCCAAGTGGTTAGTAGGTTCATCAAGCAAAAGTAGATCTGGTTTTTCTAGCAGCAATTTACAAAGGGCAACTCGACGCTTTTCACCACCGGAAAGATGTTTCACTGGAGTGTCAGATGGTGGACAGCGAAGGGCATCCATAGCCTGCTCGAGCTGGTTATCCAGATCCCAGGCATCAAGATGGTCGATTTCTTCCTGCAGAGTTCCCAT
>DDPP01000021.1:0-2777 GCA_002342255.1 Micrococcales bacterium UBA2465 | reverse complement strand
GGTTCCTGCATCAAGATACCCACGGTGAAACCTGGGGTAAGTCTTGCCTCACCGTTGGAAGGGTTATCAAGTCCAGCCATAATCTTCAAAACAGAGGATTTACCTGCACCGTTAGGGCCAACAACACCAATCTTCGCTCCCGGATAGAAAGCTAGAGTGACGTCATCGAGGATGACCTTGTCACCATGCGCCTTACGCGCCTTTATCATTTGATAAATAAACTCAGCCATTGATTGGTCCCTAAAAGATAAATGCGACACCCACTTGAGGTTCGCTTCAAGTTTACCTGAAGGATTTTAGGGCAGCAGGAGCCTTACCAAAGTGGGTGTCGCATACCGCCGGTTCGTGAATGGGGTAGGAAGTAACCGGCAGATCTAGTTAGACGGTGGCTTTTTCTTTTTCCAGTTCGTCTTCAGAACTATCGTCATCTCGCTGCATGACGGTCCGAACAAAACTTGAGCTCCCCCAAACCAAATCGTGTCCGATGTTCTCGGCTTCAATTTCGACTGAAGTTCCTGCACGCTCTCCGTTGTCCCAGTCTCTAACTCGAAGTTTTCCAACCACGATAACTCGATCACCTTTGGAAACAGAGGTTGCGGTGTTTACTGCTAATTGTCTAAATGAGGTGATGGTGAACCAGTTGGTTTCGGCATCAACCCATTTGTTTTTGACTCTGTCGAATTTCTTAACGGCTGAAGCTAAACGAAATGAAGTGATTGGTAAACCATCTTGGGTAACCAGATGTCTTGGAGTAGTGGCAACCAAACCGGTTACCGAGTAGTTATCTGACATTGCAAACCTTTCTTGATCTAATGCAAGAAAGAATCGCAAAAAAGAAAAACTTATGTTTGAGTTATCCACAACTACTTCAGGTATTCAGTGAAAGCCGCTCTGGTTTTAGCCATCTTGCCAGAAACAACAGTTTGGCAATATGCGTTACCTGGGTTCTTCGCAAAATAATCTTGGTGATACTGCTCGGCTTCCCAGAAGATTTCTAGCGGTTGTAATGTGGTGACGATTTCGCCTTCCCACATCTGTGCTGCTCTTTCTAAAGCTGCTTCGAAAAGTTTTTTCTGCTCTTCACCTTGGTAGAACATCGCTGAGCGATAGCTGGTACCAATGTCATTGCCCTGGCGATTGAGTTGCCTTGGGTCGTGCATTGTGAAGTAAAGATCCAGGATTGTTTCTGCTGGGATGACGCTCTCATCGAAAATAACCTTGGCAACTTCTGCGTGACCAGTTCCCTCACCACAAACCTCTTCATAGGTTGGGTTTTCCTTGTGGCCACCTGAATAACCACAAACTACGTCAATTACTCCCTTGAATTGGGAGTAGGAAGAATCAAGACACCAGAAACAGCCACCGGCTAAAACAAATTCAGTCATGTATCTAGCCTAGGCTGAACTGGTGAAGCAAAGAAATCCAACCCTGGGAGCCGTGTCGGTTTCCTGTGCAGCACTACTTTTTGGATTAAATGCCTCAACCGTAAAAACAATGCTGGGCACTGGAATTAGCCCAGAGCACCTAGTTTTGTTTAGGACCACTTTCACAGCCGTTGTGGCCGGATTGGTCTTACTTTTCACTAACCGTAAGGCTTTCAAGATCACTTGGAAAGAAATTCCCATGATGATCATCTATGGCATCTTTGGTATCGCCCTAATGCAATGGTCATACTCGAACGCGGTTCAGCGCTTGCCAATAAGCGTTGCCTTGCTAATTGAATACACCGCAATAGCCATAGTTCCTGTGGTATCTCTGGTTTTCTTCAAGGAGAAGATTAAAAGAAGACTGTGGATAGGTATTGTCCTGGTTCTTTTTGGTTTAGGGGTAGTTAGCAACATTTGGGATTCTCACTTGGACCCAACCGGTGTTGCTTGGGCCAGCATGGCAGCTATTTGCCTGAGTATTTACTTCTTGATCGGTGAGCATACCCAACGGCAACGTGATGCTATGTCTACCCTCTTTTACACATTTCTAGTGGCAGGCATCTTCTGGGTTATCGTAAACATCAGCAATCCCCATGAATTCATCGATGTCTCTAAGACCATGTCTTTAGCTGGGAATTTAGCAGCCATTGATTGGCCCATTTGGCTTTCACTACTTTGGTTGGGCATTATGGGCTCTTTCGTGCCCATGCTATTGGACTACATTGCTTTAGGTAACCTATCGGCAACCGCGGTTGGGGTTATTGCCACCGCTGAAACGGTTTTCGCCTCTACCTTTGCTTGGATCTGGCTGCAGGAGAAGATGTCCATACTGGAGATTTTTGGCGGTTTAATAGTGATTACAGGAATTGTCCTGGCAGAAACTTCGAGAGCAAGAGGATTAGATGGCTAAGTTTGTAATCAAAAATAACTCGATGGCAATGGTTGCCACCGTTGCACTTGTCGGCATGCTTGCTTCGGCGATTGGTTTTTTTAGCCCTGATTACTGCACAGTCCCACAACAAGACGACTGGACCTCGTGTGCAGCTATAGCTCAACAAAGAACTATTGGCTTCCTAGTTTTGTTTGCCATCTGTGGTTTTGGCTTTGCCGTTTCTTTGGTAAAGGTAACCAGGAAAAAGAAATGACTAAAGCCGCAGCCAAGATGCATTCGTCAACACCGCAGACAGTTGCTCTGCGTGAAGAGGTCTTGGCATATGCCCGGGAACGTATGGCAATGGATCCGGCTCCCCTAGATGGACCACAAACACTTGAGTTTCTGAAAAAGCATGCTTCGAATACCATCAATGAAAAAGGTTTAGGCGGACATAAAGCCCTAAAAGTTTTTGAGGA
>DDPP01000068.1:254-5672 GCA_002342255.1 Micrococcales bacterium UBA2465 | reverse complement strand
CCAGCTTGAATTGCTCCGACGAAATCCATTTTGTTCTCCTTGAGTGCCTTCCTAAACAAGAATACAAAATAAAAGCCGCCTCATCACTGAGGCGGCTCTCATACTTTAACAAGGAATTAACGACGTAGACCTAGTCGTTCAATCAAATCACGGTAACGGTTGATGTCCACGTTTTGGAGGTAACCCAACAAACGACGACGCTGACCAACCATCAATAGCAAACCACGACGTGAGTGGTGGTCGTGCTTGTGATCCTTTAGGTGCTCGGTCAGGTCTTTAATGCGCTCGGTCAATACAGCAATCTGAACCTCAGGGGAACCTGTGTCACCTGGGTGTGTTGCGAAGGTGTTGATAATTTCTGTTTTCTTTGAAGCGTCCAGTGCCATTTTGTTCCTTTCGAGGCTCGCTGCGCGGCGCAATAAACCTTATGTTTAGAGCTCTGTGGATCCGCGGCCGACACACGGCAACCTGACAATGATAGCCGAAAAGGGGATCTAATTACTAGCCCAGAGCCAATCGGATTTTCTCCAAATCACGATTGATCTCATCTACTAAGTCCTCTACCCCGTTGAACTTAGCCGCTGGCCTAATAAATTTCACATATTCACAGACGATTACCTTGTCGTAGAGGTCCAGCCCTACGATATCCAGAATATGAGCCTCTAGCAGCCTTGGCACTGCAGTGAAAGTCTCATTTGTGCCAACTGAAAGAGCAGTCATATAAGTTTTTCCTTCAGCGTAGAGCCAACCCGCATAGACGGCATCTCTCGGCAGTAAACCTTCTGCATCGCGTGACATGTTTGCCGTAGGAAATCCGATTTCTCTACCTATTTTAAGCCCATGCACCACCAAACCTTCGGTGCAGTGATAACGGCCCAGCAGTTTGGCAACAGTTTCAACATTTCCCTGCAACAGCAGTTCACGAATCCAACTGGTCGAAATCCTCTTGCCTTCGAAAATCAAATGCGGCATGACCTTCACTTCGAAGCCAAATTGGTCTCCAAGGCGTTTTAGGAGTTCGACATTCCCCTGGGCTTTGTCTCCAAAACGAAAACCTTCCCCTACAACTACTACTTTTGCATTCAGCTCTTTAACCAAAACCTTTGAAACGAAATCATCCGCAGATAGCCTTGCAAAATCTTCATCAAAAGGAAGACTGAGCATCAATTCAACGCCTAAATCAGCAATTAGTCGTTCTTTCTGTTTTTCACCGATTACTGGAACTGGAACTTCCAAATCATTCAAGGTGCTCGCTGGGTGTCTATCGAAGGTAAGGACCACAGGAACCAGCATTTGTTCCTGTGCAGAGCCCACAACTTCCCTGATTAGCTGCTGATGCCCCAAGTGGACGGCATCAAACTTTCCAATTGTCACAGCTGTACCAGATATGTCTTTGGGAATCTGGTTGGTATTGAAAATCGAAATCACCGGGATGATCTCCGAACCCACCACAAACCAAAAATAGGAAGTATTAGCGGAATAAAGCCATAGCCCTTACCGAAGTAGGACCAAACACTGTCATGACCGAAAAGTCCAGGTTCATAAATGCTCAACAAGCCAACACTGATGACACCGACAAGTTCAAATAACAAAGTGGCCTGTGCCAGGCGGTAGTTTTTTTGTACTAGACAGACTGTGGCAAGTAAATAGATCAGTCCGGCCAGCAAACTCAGTGAGTAAGCAACTGGAGCTTGCTCGAATTTTCTAATCAACTGGTAAACAGCCCGCACTGTTGCTGACAGAGCAAAAACACCATAAAGTGCTATTACTAAATTGCCTATTCCTCGGCCAGACCCATGTTTTTCCATAGGCTCTAGCCTAATAGCCTATTCGGTTGGGGCTGGTGATGGTGTTGGCAGTCCCTTGCTCACTGAAACCAATGCGCTTACTCTCACTGCCTCGGGAAGCGGTGCGTAGTTGGAAAGGCCAAGAGCACCTTGGGAATCTAGTCTCAAAACAAATCTCGATACGGCCCTAGCTACCAAATTGTCATTGCAAAGGTTTAGATTTACTGGGTAAATCATTTGGTAAGGAATCGGAGCTACTTCTGAACCATCCGGAATGACTGGAGCTTTGCTTGGATCTAATGCAACTGTAAAGCCAGAATCCGCAGCAGTGAACTTCCATTGGGTTGACGCAGATTGAATTCCCGAAAGATCAGGTGTGGCAAGAATCGGGTTACCATCGCTATCCAATCCCTGATAGATGCTTGCTGGGTATAGACCTAAATACACTGCGAAACTGTTTGGAACAATTGCCATAGCCCCTTCTTCCAACGTCGAATAGTTGTCAGGAGTTAGAGTTTCAGATTCAGTGAGTTTTGTTGATTTAGAAATGTCAAGATTTTTTGAGCTCAAGTAACCTTCAACAGTTTTTAGAGCCTGTGAGTCGGTTTCTGTCAGCAATTTGATTGGAAGATTAGAAATGGTTTGCCCTGGATTATCTCCCTGCAACTGATTCCAGTTCCTAATTGACCCGTCAAGAATTCCCGCTAAGGACTTATCAGACACGTTCAATGATGATAATTCTGAATTTGAAAATACCAATACTGCAGCTTCAACGGCAACAGGAACAGTAACCTTTGCTGCACAAATAGCTGTGCGATCACTTATCTCAATGTCAGTCTCAGACAGAGACGGAACTTGATTCAAAATCATGGTCGGCTCAGGGTCGACACAGCTAAATGAAAGTGAGTCAGCCCAACTCATTGCAACGTCGGAAAACAAGGCAGGTGAGGAAAGCTTTGCCTCGCCATCAACACAGGTATAAGTAGACTCTGCTAAGGCTGCTGCAACCTCTGGTGGAATAGGAGGATCGCAGGCAGTTAAGCCCAATGACGCTAAACCCATGATGGTTGCAGCAATTACATTTCTAGATTTCACGTGTTTATTCTCCTGAATAAAGAAGTAGTGGTGCGGGAAACCCGCACCACTACCTCAATTGTTAACAATTAACCAATTGTCTTGATTTGGTTCAAAGCAGAGGTCTTTAGAGCTCCACCTAGTGGTACGTAGCCAAGGGTTGCGGCCTTTGCTGGCACACAGGTCTTGACTAGGTAGTTGAACCAGTCTTGAACAGCAAGCTTAGTTGCATCGGTGCTCTTACCAGATCCTGAGAAACGAGGAGCTAGACCGTAAGTAACGATTGACAACTGGTATGCACCTGGAACAACTTTGGTGAAGTCGATGTTCAAGGTACCGTTAGTTGCGTCGGTTCCACCGGTTACTGGAGTCTGAGCGTTGATGAACTTAGCAGCAGCAGAAGCAGTAGGAGCAACAAATGCACCAGCAGCGTTCTGAAGCTTTGCGATACCAACGTCAGCAGTGGTTGCATCTGATAGGTCGAAGTAACCAAAAGCGTTTGAGTTGTCTTCGATGTATCCAGCTAGCAATGCTGAAGTGGTGAATGATGTTGCACCTGTAGCTAGAGTTCCACCAGCAGCAGTCTGTAGGTTGTTGTTGTTAGCAACCCATCCACCAACAGTCTGGTATAGGTAATTGGTTAGGTTAGTATTTGTACCTGAACCTGATGCACGGTAAGCAACCTTGATTGACTTCTTTGGCAACTTGATCTTGGTGTTGATCGCCTTGATTGCAGCGTCATCCCAGCGAGTAATAGTTCCCTTTAGGATTCCAGAAACGATTGCTGGGGTTAGCTGTAGACCATCGCCCACACCAACAGCTGAGTAAGCAAATACAACTGGACCACCTAGTAGTGGAACGGTTACGTATGAAGAGGTTGGGTAACCTGAAGTGTAGACAGCATCAGATGCGGCCCACTGAACGTTACCAGCAGCAAACTCTGTACGACCAGTACCTGAACCAGTTGAAGTGTAGGTTGCGGTGTTGGTGGTGTAAGCAGCTGTACATGCTGCCATCATGTTGTAGGCAAAAGATGAACCCTTACCAGCGATTGAAACACCAGCAGCTTGAGCTGGGGTAGAAACTACTAGACCGGCTACTACTGCAAGAGCTGCAACCAGAGTCGTAAGCTTGTTACGCATTTTTCTCCTTATTAGTGATTGATTTATCGAAAATCGATGGTTTCAGTATCGAATTCATGGGCAAACTTAAGACATTCAAAAGGTAAATGTAACCTGAACTTAAGTTTAACTTTCTACCTACCCAAAGTGCCCATTGACGTAGTCGTTGGTTCTCTGGTCAACCGGGCCGTGGAAAATCTGCTCGGTTGCTCCAAATTCAACTACTCCGCCAGGAGTGTTTTCTTCGGCTAGAAAGAAAGCTGTCTGATTAGAAACCCGCTGTGCCTGCTGCATGTTGTGGGTAACGATTACAATAGTCATGCTCTGGCTAAGCTCGATGATGGTTTCTTCAATTCTGCGAGTTGATCCTGGGTCGAGCGCTGAACAAGGCTCATCCATCAGCAAAACCTCAGGGTTCATGGCCAAAGATCTGGCAATACATAGTCTCTGCTGTTGCCCACCTGATAGTGAAAGTGCCTGGTCTCCAAGTCTGTCCTTGACTTCATTCCAGATAGATGCTCGCCTTAGAGATGTTTCGACCAATTCTTCAGCATTTTCAATCTTCCGGCCGCTTAGACGAAGGCCGCTCAGGATGTTGTCCTTGATTGACATGGTTGGGAAGGGATTGGGCTTCTGGAAAACCATACCCACCTTAATTCGAACGTTTACTGCATCGACATTTTCACCGTAGATGTCTTCACCATCTAAGTAAATTGACCCTGCCAGCCCCGCCCCGGGGATGAGCTCGTGCATGCGGTTGAGCGTTCTAATAAAGGTTGATTTTCCGCAACCACTTGGACCAATTAGTGCAGTCACCTGATTGCTGGGGAAAACTAGGTTTACGTCCTCGAGAACCTTGCGCTCGCCAAACCAAACACTTACACCCTCAGCTTGGAGTGCAGATTTCGTTGTAGCTATAGTCATTTCTTCGCCTTACTCTTCAATGATTTTGTTCTACCCAAAACTCTGGCTAACCCGAAAAGGATGCCGACCAGAATTAGAAGAATTAGTGCAGCACCCCAAGCTCTTGCTTGACTTGTCTGGTATCCAGATGCTAGGTAACCATAAATGTATGTGGGCAATGTCGCCAAACCACCCTCGAACACATTGAAATTGGTTCCATTATTAGCATTCACGGTCAAAATCAGTGGCGCTGTTTCACCCACCACACGCGCTAAACCAAGCAGCAGGGCCGTAATTAGCCCGGATTTAGCTGCTGGCAGGATCACCTGGAAAAAAGCTCGGTAGTTTGGTGCCCCGAGTGCCAGAGCTGCGTATCTCAAATCCACCGGAACAAGTTTCAGGGCTTCTTCGGACACACGTGCGACAGTTGGGAGCATCAGAGGAAATAGAGCCAACGCACCAGTGAAGCCAGATCTACCGATTTGAGTCGCCTCAATGATTGTCAAAATGAACAAACCTGAAACAACTGAAGG
>DDPP01000068.1:0-230 GCA_002342255.1 Micrococcales bacterium UBA2465 | reverse complement strand
ACAGCTGCCAAGGTGGTCAAAGCGACAACCATCAACGATCCAAGAATGGCGTGGCCAACACCTCCGTAATCTAGAGAAGTGGTTGTTGAAACATAAACGTTGTTTTGGATAATAAACTGCGAGGAAATCGTCTTAAATCCCTCGGTTAACACTGACCCAAGAACGCTAAGAAGAAGAATTAGAACAAACAGCGAGAAGAAAACAGTCAACACAACCAGAATTGCATCGCC
>DDPP01000040.1:12246-12386 GCA_002342255.1 Micrococcales bacterium UBA2465 | reverse complement strand
ACTTTGACTGCAGAAAATGCAGAAATGACTGCAAGACATTTGGCCATGGTCAATCTCTTGCACGAGCAAGACCCCCAGCTAGCCCACAAGCATGCCTTGGCAGCCGCTAAGCGTGCGGGGCGGATCGCAGTTGTCCGCGA
>DDPP01000040.1:0-12190 GCA_002342255.1 Micrococcales bacterium UBA2465 | reverse complement strand
TTATCTGGCTCTAATGACCAAATTCCGTTGATGGTGGATTCCGAGCGTGGTTTAGGCCGTCCGGCCAAGGCTTTAGAGCTGGGCAGATCGGTTGATCGATCAAAGCTACCTGCATCAGTTCGCGCAAACTTAGCCATAGCGATGTCTGGTGCAAGACTTGATCTAGAGCAAAATGATTTGGCTCTTGCCGAACTCGAAATACCAGAATTGAATCCAAGTAAAGTTTTTGAGTATTCNNGGAAACCCTTATACTCAACAACAGAGAAAGTGAAGCTAAACGCTGGTTCGATTTAGCAGATCAAGCGGAGCGTCACTTCCTCGGGGAAAATAATCCCGAGAACGAACTTTTCTCTGTAATTGAGGAAATAACAATTCCCGAGATGTCCGGTCGATCTAACAGATCAACACCCAAACTTAACTTAGACCGTAAGACATCTCGGGAACCTTCATTTAAGCGGGAAAATAGAGACATGGAAGATAAATCAGACAAGCCTGAAAAACCTGAAAAGCCAAAGCGCCCACCATTTGAAAAAAAGCAAAACAACTTTGGTCCACCACCAAAAAATGGCAAAGGACCTAACCGTGGCTTTGGTGGTCCACCAAAGGGACGCAGCCGAGGTCCAGGTCGTGGTCGCTAAAAGTATTTGGGGAAAATACGATTTACTTTTGGCTGATTTAGACGGTGTTGTTTATGAAGGCAGCAAAGACATCATTCATGCTGTTGCATCCATAAACGAGTTGACTAATCGCGGTGTTCAAGTTGGTTACGTCACGAATAACTCTTCACGAAGTCAGCAAACTATCGCAGATCATCTTTCAGAATTCGGCCTCACTGTAAAACCAAAAGAGGTCATCTCATCTGGACAAACTGCGGTTGAGTTGCTTGGCCGAGAAATACCTGCCGGAGCAAAGGTTTACGTTGTTGGCGGAGATGGCCTTCGAGGTTTTGTAAGTCAAGCTGGCTTTGAAATTGTAAACAATAGTGAAGATGCACCAGCAGCGGTGATTCAAGGATTTGCTCCAGATGTTTCTTGGATGGAACTTGCTGAGGCTTCATATGCAATTCAACGTGGAGCTATTTGGATTGCCACGAATAATGACTGGACTCTTCCTCAAGAGCGTGGTGTGGCACCTGGAAATGGAACACTTGTTTCAGCCGTGCATACCGCCGTCGGTCAGTTTCCTGTTTTTGCCGGTAAACCCGAGACCGCTATTTACAAGACCGCGTTGGAAAGTTTTGAAAACAGTCCAGCGCTATTTGTTGGTGACCGCTTAGAAACAGATATTCTTGGGGCTAATCAATCGGGAGTCAGCTCCGCTGTGGTGCTAACTGGAATTTCTTCTCGCAAGGATGTGTTAGCAGCAAAACCCGATGAGCGTCCAGAATATATTTTGAATACTTTGGCTGATTTGTTAGTTGATTATCCTGAACTCAAACAAACCAAACGCGGCTACAAATGCAAAGATGCCGAGGTGGAGTTGCTTGGCGACAAAGTTTTAGTTGTTCAAGGCGATCCAAGATCAACAGATGCACTAAGAGCAGCCTGTAAGGTTATTTGGAACGCAGAAAAACATATACATTTCTTGGAAGTTCAGCCGGAACTCTATAGCTAGGAACAGAATGAACGAAAAACTGGATGCAGTAAAAGCACAGTTAGAAGAAATATCCAAGTTGCCTTTGAGTGAGCAACCTGCTGCTCTTACCAAACTGTATGAGGAATTAGATTCAGAGCTAAACTCAGCAAATAGCGACGAGCGATAGTGAATCAAACCCGTCTAGATGTTGCGCTCGTTGAGAGAGGGTTAGCCCGATCGCGAAACCAGGCATCCAGTTTGATTGAGTCTGGTCGTGTTTACGTCGACGGAAAAGAAGCAAAAAAGTCCTCTCAACCAGTTGCTGAGGAATCTAATCTGAAGGTTCTTCCTGCGGAGGATTATGTTTCACGAGCCGGCCACAAATTGGCTGCTGCTTTAGACGAATTCCAAATAGATTTTCAAGGTAAAACCTGTCTCGATGTTGGCGCTTCTACAGGTGGTTTTACCGATGTTTTGCTGCGCCGAGGTGCAAGGCAGGTAATAGCTCTCGATGTTGGTCATTCCCAACTTTCGCCGGTTTTGCTAGAAAATCGGTTTGTCTTCAATATCGAGAATTTCAATGCTCGGGAGATGACTCAGGCTGCATTGAGTAAAAGAGTTGGCGGAACTATTACTGATGAAACAATCAAGCTTGTTGTTGCTGATCTAAGTTTTATTTCACTTACGTTGGTCATGGCACAGATGAAAGAAGTCGCTCCTAAGGCTGACCTGGTCTTACTGATCAAACCGCAATTTGAAGTTGGAAAATCATCTTTAGATGCTTCCGGAATTGTCAATGACCACAGACTTCGAGCATTTGCCATAGAACAGGTTCTAGCAGAAGCCAAGAAGCTTGGTCTTGGCATCCACGGGCTAATGCAGTCACCTTTGCCTGGAACCCACGGAAACATTGAGTATTTGGTTTGGTTGAATTCTGTGGAGACTAACTGGGATCTTGACTGGTCTGGCAGAATTGAAGAACTGGCGAAACGTAAGGGTTAGATTAGTAGGGAAGAGGAGGTAACCATGGCAGATAGAAATGTGCTTTTGGTTGCCCACACTGGCCGGAATCAAGCCATTGCGGCATGTTTGGAAACTCTCGAGCAGTTGGTGTCCGCTGGACTGGTTCCAGTAATGACGGCAGAACAAATTGGCGAATTAACTTCGAATTTGTCTTCTGCACCAAAATCATCTGCTTTACTTCAAAATGTTCGAGAGCTGGGTTCGCAGGTGGCTGAAGATCAACTAGAACTTGTAATGGTTCTTGGTGGCGATGGCACTATTTTGAAGGCGGCTGAAATTGTTCGGGAGACTGCAACTCCGCTAATGGGAATAAACCTAGGGCATGTTGGCTTTCTTGCCGAAAGCGAGCGCGAAGGTTTATCGCACGCAGTTTCTAGAGTTGTCGCCAAAGATTATGTCGTGAAAGAGCGACTCACCCTGGATGTAAAAGTAATGGTCGAGGGTAAGGAAGTTTTCAGAACTTGGGCTTTGAATGAAGCCACAGTTGAAAAGAGCGCTGCTGAAAGAATGCTCGAAGTAGTTCTTGAAGTTGATGAGCGACCCCTTTCAAGTTTCGGCTGCGATGGGATTATTGTTGCAACTCCTACAGGTTCCACCGCGTATGCCTTTAGCGCTGGAGGGCCAATCGTTTGGCCTGGAGTTGAAGCAATGCTGATGGTTCCTCTGTCGGCTCATGCACTTTTTGCTAGACCAATGGTGGTCAGCCCAGGATCAAAAATTGCTGTTGAGGTGCTAGCCAGATCTTCTGGTTCTGGCGTTTTATGGTGTGACGGAAGAAGAACTCACGAGCTTCAGGCTGGAGCCAGAGTTGAAGTAATTCGTTCCACTAAATCTGTGCGTTTGGCCAGATTGAGAACTGCACCTTTTACAGACCGACTTGTTAATAAGTTCTCCTTGCCAGTGGCCGGTTGGCGCGGTCCGGAAAAGTAAAATTTTTTACGCAATGATTGAAGACATCCAGATCAAAGACTTAGGCGTAATTCAAGACGCCCAGCTTCACTTTCATTCAGGACTGACTGTTCTCACCGGTGAAACCGGTGCCGGAAAAACCATGGTCTTGACTGCTCTTGGGTTATTGCTAGGTGAGCGTTCGGATGCCGGCACTGTTCGCTCCGGTGCCATGCAAGCTTCTGTGACAGGTAGTTGGATGCTCCCAGATCATCACATCGCTTTGACCACAGCCGAACAAGCAGGTGCGTTTCTAGATGAAAATAGTTTGCTGCTCACTCGAAATGTCTCCAGCGATGGTAGATCTAAGGCTTTCGCCGGTGGCCGTCAAGTGCCAGTAGGTCTTTTGAATGAAATTGGCCAGCAACTGGTAGTCGTTCATGGACAATCCGAGCAAATTAGATTGAAATCTACCACTGCTCAAAGAGAAGCACTGGATCGATTCGCGGGAGTTGATCACCTGGAAGTCTTGACGAATTACACCAAATCGTTTCAGGCTTGGCAACTCGCTCAGCGGCGTTTGTCCGATGCCAAATCTGGTACAGAGAACCTGGAGCGCGAAAAATCCATGTTAGAAGATGCGGTGGATTATCTAACCAAGCTTGATCCAAAAACCAATGAAGATGTTGAACTGCAGGAGCTTGCCGCTCGACTTACTCATACTGAACAGCTTCGAACCGCGGTAAGCCTAGCTCATGACGCTTTACTAACTGACTCTTTTGAATCAGCTGATGCCATCGGTCAAATTGGAGTTGCCAGAAAAGCACTTGAATCGGCAGCTGGAGTGGACCAATCACTTCAGGAAAAGGCAGACAATCTAAAGCTAATCAGTCAACAAATCAATGAAGTAGTTATCGAGCTATCAAGTTACTTGACTGAAATCGAATCTGAAAACGGAATGTCTTTAGATGAAATTCAAGAAAGACGAAGCGAACTGGGCATAGCTATGAAGCGCTATGGCCCATCACTTGATGAGGTATTAGATTATCTAAGCACCGCCAAAACTCGTTTGAATGAAATTGGAAGTGGCTCACAAAGCATAGAAGAATTAGAGAAGGAAGTAGCCGCAAGACTTAGTGAGGTGAAGTCACTAGCTGAGCAAGTTTCTAAAAACCGCATCAAAGCTGCTAATGAACTAGAGCTTCGAGTTACTGGGGAGCTGAAGAATTTGGCTATGGCGGGTTCACGTATGCATGTTGTTGTCAGTGGGGACGAGTTGACGCCTTTTGGATCAGATTCGATTTCCTTTCTTTTGGAATCATACGAAGGGGCAGAACCAAGACCTATTGGTAAGTCTGCCTCCGGCGGTGAGTTGAGCCGCATTATGTTAGCTCTTGAGGTTGTGTTGGCTGAGAGTCATTCGGCGGCAACATTTATTTTTGATGAAGTTGACGCCGGAGTTGGTGGTGCAGCTGCTATAGAAGTGGGTAAACGCCTAGCCATGTTGGCTAAGAATGCTCAGGTAATTGTGGTAACCCATCTGGCTCAAGTGGCGGCTTTTGCTGACAAGCATCTTCAAGTTGTAAAAACCAGTAATGCCGGTTTTACTTCAAGCGATGTCAAAGAACTGCAAGGTGAAAATCAATCAACTGAACTGGCTCGAATGCTTGCCGGCTTGCAGGACTCAGATTCGGCGAGAGAGCATGCCTTGGAACTTTTGGATTTAGCCAAAAACTTCTAGATTTTTCGGTATGTCGAAGGCTATTTTTGGACCTTTTGACAGGGCGATGCTAAAGTTAAATTCCATGGCTGATGCGATGGATTCTGGTGTTACAAGACAAATTTTCGTGACCGGTGGTGTCGCGTCTTCACTCGGCAAAGGCCTAACCGCAGCCAGTTTGGGAAATCTTCTCAGAGCTAGAGGCCTAACAGTGGTCATGCAGAAGCTTGACCCTTATCTAAACGTTGACCCCGGAACGATGAATCCTTTCCAGCACGGCGAAGTTTTCGTCACTGATGATGGTGCAGAAACAGACCTAGATATTGGTCACTACGAACGTTTCTTGGATGTTAACCTTTCCCAGGCGGCCAACGTAACTACCGGCCAGATTTACTCTGAGGTAATTCGCAGAGAGCGTTCCGGAGAATATTTAGGAGATACCGTTCAGGTCATTCCTCACATAACTGATGAAATCAAGCGCCGGATGCGCATGCAAGCCAGTGAAGACCCAAAGCCAGATGTCATCATCACTGAAATTGGTGGAACAGTTGGAGACATTGAATCTCAGCCGTTTATTGAAGCTGCCAGGCAAGTCAGGCATGAATTAGGTAGAGACAAAGTATTCTTCGCCCACGTTTCTTTAGTTCCCTATCTTGCTCCAAGTGGGGAGTTGAAAACCAAACCTACACAGCACTCGGTTGCGATGCTCAGATCGATTGGTATCCAGCCAGATGCAATAGTTTGTCGAAGTGATCGACCGATAGGTGAGAGCATCAAGAAAAAGATTGCTCTGATGTGTGACGTGGATATACAAGGTGTAGTTAATGCTGCAGATGCAAACAGCATCTACGACATTCCAAGTGTGGTTCATGACGAAGGGCTTGATTCTTATATCATCAAGCATTTAGGTCTTGATGCAAAGGAAGTTGACTGGTCAAGATGGTCCAGTGTGCTAAGAGCCGTTCATGAGCCGATCGCCGAAGTAACTGTTGCGCTGGTCGGTAAATATATTGATCTGCCAGACGCTTACCTTTCGGTTACCGAAGCACTTAGAGCTGGTGGTTTTGCCGAGCAAGTCAAAGTGAACATCAAGTGGGTAGCTAGCGACCTTTGTGAATCTGAAGAAGGAGCCAGAAACCACCTAAGTGATGTTGATGCCATCTGCGTGCCTGGTGGTTTCGGTGTTAGAGGTATCGAAGGCAAACTGGGGGCTCT
This sequence comes from Micrococcales bacterium UBA2465, assembly GCA_002342255.1. Lineage (GTDB taxonomy): Bacteria > Actinomycetota > Actinomycetes > Actinomycetales > Microbacteriaceae > Rhodoluna. The sequence goes on along the minus strand of DDPP01000040.1, from coordinate 5,769 downwards.
GAAGTTTGCCAGAGAAAATGGTGTTCCAACCCTAGGACTATGCCTCGGTTTGCAATGCATGGTTATTGAGTATGCCAGAAATGTTCTTGGTCTAACTGGAGCATCATCCACAGAGTTTGATAGTGAAACTAAGTACCCGGTCATTGCAACCATGGCTGAACAGGTAGACATTCTCAAAGCTGGCGACATGGGACACACCATGCGCCTTGGTTTATTTGAGGCAAAACTTATCCCAGGCAGCGTGATTGCAGAGACATATGGTGAAACAAGCGTTTATGAACGTCACCGTCATCGCTACGAAGTAAATAATTCATTCCGGGAACAGATAGCTACTTCCGGTTTGGTATTCTCTGGGACTTCTCCTGATGGTGAATTGGTTGAATTTGCTGAGTTGCCTAGAGAGGTTCATCCTTATTACGTTTCAACTCAAGCCCATCCTGAATTCTTATCTAGACCCACCAAAGCGCATCCTTTATTTCACGGTCTAATTAGGGCTGCATTGGCCGGAAGGCTATTCAGCGCTCAGGTCGACTAGTTGCATGGAAAAACATCCAGATAATTCTGATCTTCAAGGACTGCCCAGCGAGGCAGTGATATCTTCCGAAATTGTTTTCAAAGGGAAAATCTGGGATGTAATCAAAAAGACTTTCAACTTTCATGGCAAAACATTGGCTAGAGAATTTATTGAACATCCGGGCGCTGTTGCGGTGTTAGCTGTTGATGACCAAGACCAGGTTCTTGTAATCAGACAGTTCCGAATGCCAGTGAATGAGTATCTTTTGGAAATTCCTGCCGGATTGCTTGATATCAAGGGTGAATCATCGTTGGCTGCTGCTAAGCGAGAACTTGCCGAGGAAACCGATCATCAGGCGGCTAACTGGGAATTACTCCAGGTATTTCACACTTCACCGGGTTCTAGTAGTGAAACAATTCACATTTTTCTAGCCACTGGAATAACTCAACTTGCGGAGAAATTCCTACGCCAAGACGAGGAAGCGCAGATGCAACTTACTAAGGTTCCGTTTAGTGATCTGTTGGCAGCAGTAAGGGATTCGAAAGTTAAGAGCCCCACTTTGGTTGTTGCCGTGTTAGCTCTAGCTGCCAAAAGGAAATTTTAGATGGACAGCCTCACTAGGAATGTTGATAACTACCTTCGCCATCTAACAATTGAACGTGGCATGGCTAAGAACACGATTTTGGCTTATCGAAGGGACCTAGTACTTTATCTAACATTTCTGGACAGCCAAAAAATTGAGAAAACTAGCGCCATAACGGAAAATCTAGTCAAGGATTTTGCCCAGTATTTAGTAGTCACCAAAGGTTTAGTTTCAAACTCGGTTGCAAGAGTTTTGGCAGCTGTTCGCGGTTTCCATAAATTCTTGTTGCTTGAGAATCTTGTCGAAAAAGATGTTTCGGCGACAGTGAAACCACCTAAATCACCCAAGCGTCTGCCTAAAGCTATTTCTGTCAGTGAAGTCGAAGCGCTGCTTAGAGCAGCTGGCCCGGAACCAGATGAAGTTTCCGCTCTGGCTGGAGACCCTATTCGGGTTAGAGATAGGGCAATACTTGAATTGCTCTATGCCACAGGTGCTCGTGTCTCAGAACTGGTCAACATGGATGTTGATGATCTGGTCGATCCTGAAATTGTTCGGCTATTTGGTAAAGGCTCTAAAGAGCGATTAGTTCCGGTTGGTAAATATGCTCAAAATGCACTGCAGAGCTATCTGGTTCGGGTGCGTCCAAGTTTGGCCAAGCTATCTAAGGGAACACCTGCGGTGTTCTTGAACCAACGCGGTACCAGGCTCTCTCGGCAAAGCGTTTGGCAAATCATTAGTGACGCTGCTCTGAACGCCAAGATTGCCAAGGAAGTCTCTCCGCACACCTTTAGGCACTCCTTTGCCACCCATTTACTTGAAGGTGGGGCAGATGTCCGGGTTGTTCAGGAGCTGCTGGGCCACGCATCCGTTGCCACAACTCAGATTTACACTCTGGTTACTGTTGATGCTCTAAGGGAGATATATGCAACGGCACACCCCAGAGCACAGCGGTAAACTGGGGAAGAACCAATAGTCTTTTGGTAACTAAGCCCATTTCTTACTGCTGTGAAGCTAGAGAGGAAACCAGTCATGTCACCAAAAAACACCGATCACAGGTTTCCAAAACCTAAGCACCTGACTAGTCATGGCCCTGCCCGAGTAATAGCTCTTTGTAATCAAAAAGGTGGTGTGGGCAAGACCACAACCACTATAAACACTGCAGCTGCGCTAGCAGAATATGGCCGTAAAGTTCTCTTAGTCGATTTTGACCCTCAGGGAGCACTAACCAGAGGTCTCGGGGTAGATGCTGAAGAAGGCAACACTATCTACGAACTTTTGCTGGATCGAAAGTTAAGAGCTTCAGACGTAATTATTCACACTGATGTTCCTGGCTTAGATTTGTTACCTGCAAACATTCAACTTTCAGCAGCGGAAATTCAACTCGTTGCTGAACCTGGCCGCGAAAAAATTCTAAGTGGAGTCTTGAGACCAATCCTCGGTGAATATGACGTGGTCATGATTGACTGCCAACCTTCACTAGGTTTACTAACCGTCAATGCTTTAACTGCTGCTCACGGAGTAATGATCCCGGTCGCATGTGATTACTTTGCGCTAAGAGGATTGGAGCTGCTGATTAGAAATACTGTTGAGCTGGTTCAAGAGAGATTGAACGAGTCCCTCAAGATAGATGGCATTTTGGCCACTATGTATGATTCAAGAACATTACACTCCAGAAGCATGCTGCATCAGCTTTACGAGGAATACGGAGACACTGTTTTTAGATCCGTGATCAAGTTCACAGTTAAGTTCAAAGACTCTTCAGAGAAGGGCAGACCGGTTACCCAGTTTGCTCCAAGTTCTGAAGCTGCGGAGCTCTATCGAGCAGTGGCTCGAGAAATGGTTGACCGTGGCTGCGCTCCATAACGATTCAATTGATGATCTATCAGGTTCTGGATTTTCCCTAAGTGTTGGCAGTTTTGAAGGACCGTTTGATTTACTGCTAAGCCTGATTGCTAAGCATCAGATGGACATCACTACCATTTCGCTAAGCAAGGTGACCACCGACTTCATTGAGTATGTGAGGACCCTTGAAGAAGCAGATCAGTTAGATGAAGCTAGCGAGTTCTTAGTAGTGGCGGCAACCCTACTTGACTTGAAGATTGCTGAATTGCTGCCCAAAGGTGAAGTTGTTGATCCTGAGGATGTTGCTCTGCTTGAAGCTAGGGACCTTTTATTTGCCAGATTGTTGCAATACCGTGCCTTCAAAGAAATTTCTAGTTGGTTCCAAACTGCCATCAGCATGGAGTCCAGACGGGTTTATCGTTCGGTAAGGCTTGAAGAAAGATTCCGAGCTCAACAACCTGAGTTGGTCTGGACACTTAGCTTGGAAGATTTTGCTCGTTTAGCTGAAGAGACGATGACCCCGAGGGAAATTCCAACGGTTGGGCTCACCCATTTGTATGCACCTAGAGTTTCTATCCGTGAGCAAGCAGCCGAAGTTGTCGCAATGCTCAGATCAGCTAAAACTCTTAGTTTCAGGGAACTAATTGCTTCAGTGAGAGACAGAGCAGTTTTGATTGCTAGATTCTTGTCAGTTTTAGAGCTCTATAGATTGTCGGCAGTTAGCTTTGAGCAAGCCGATGCGCTTGGGCCACTGCAGATAACTTGGCGAGCCGAGAACTTTAACGATGACCAACTAGCCGCTTTAGGAGCTGACTATGAGTCTTGAAAATAATCAAGAAAACGAAATTGGGATGGATGGAAGTGAATCAATTGAGTCAGAAGATCCCAGAGCTAGCCAAGCAATAGACCCAGTCTTGGATAATTCCGCTCTGCAGGGAGCTGTAGAGGCAATACTAATGGTCGCTGAAGTGCCACTTTCACTTATGCACATCGCTACAGCTTTAGATTCGCCTATTCCTGAAGTTAAAGAAGCAGTATTAGCAGTTAAGGCAGATTTTGACGGTGCAAATGGTTCAAGACCACGCGGTTTTGAGCTTAGAGAAGTTGGCGGCGGCTGGCGAGTATTCGTAAGAGAAGAGTATGAGTGGGCAGTCAGAGAATTCATTTCCAATGAAAATCCCACGAAATTATCTCAGGCAGCTTTAGAAACCCTCGCAGTAATTGCCTATCGTCAGCCAATTGCCAGAGGGCAGATTGCTTCTATCCGCGGAGTAAATGTTGACACCGTAGTTAAGACTTTGCTCAGCAGAGGTCTAATTACTGAACTATTTACCGACAGTGAAACTGGTGCAATTAACTATGGAACCACCGAAACATTCTTAGAAACCTTAGGAATTAATGCACTGGATGATCTTCCATTGATTAGCCCATACTTGCCGGATGTTAATTCCGACCTCAATTCAGAAGTAACTAACGGTAGATAATAAATGACTATAGAAAATGAAGGCGTTCGTCTTCAAAAAGTATTGGCTGCCGCCGGCGTAGCTTCTCGAAGAGCAAGCGAGGAGCTAATTGTTGCTGGGGCGGTAAAAGTCAACGGCAAGGTAGTAAAAGAACTCGGCACCAGAATTAATCCAGATCTTGACAAGGTTACTGTTAGAGGAACGCCTATTCAACTGGACGCCAGCAGGGTTTATTTAGCTCTAAATAAACCAGTTGGGGTAATCAGTTCTATGGCAGATGAATATGGTCGTCCAGATCTGAGCCAATACGCGCTGCGAGATGACCGAGTTTATAACGTCGGCCGACTTGATGCTGATACTTCAGGACTCATCATCCTGACTAACGATGGTGAGCTTGCCAACATGCTTGCCCATCCAAAATATGGAGTGACTAAAACGTATTTCGCCAAAGTTGAAGGGTTAGTTACCGCGCAGGATTTAAACAAGCTGCTGCAGGGCGTTGAACTTGAAGACGGTTTGATGAAAGCCGACAAAGCAAATCTTGTTGATAGCAATTCTTTCGAATCACTGGTCGAGATCGTTATTCACTCTGGTAAGAACAGAGTGGTCAGAAGAATGTTCGATGTGATAGGCCATCCAGTTAAGGACCTGGTTCGAAGGCAATTTGGTCCAATTCAGTTGGGACCTTTGAAACCAGGGCAAACCAGATTACTTAGCAAAGTTGAAGTTGGAGCTTTGCTGAAGGCCGCTCAAAATTCTGAAAAAGAACCAAGGGTAAGACCGGTAAAGTCTGGGCCCAAACCNNCGTGCCATTCGCGGTGCAGTTCAGCTGGACTCTGATGAAAAGACGCACCTTCTCAAATCCACTGCGGAACTCTTGTCGAAGATGATTCATGCAAACAATCTTCATACCGATCAATTGATTTCAATACTCTTCACTGCAACCCCAGATATCACCAGTGAGTTTCCAGCGCTGGCAGCTAGAGAATTGGGACTAGGGGATGTGCCACTACTGTGCTTTGTCGAAATGAATGTCGTTGGATCAATGCCAAGAGTTATCCGGGTGATGATCAACGCAGAAACCGATACGCCTAGAAGCGAAATTCAGCACATTTATCTTCGAGGAGCAGCAGCACTAAGACTGGATATTGCACAGTGAGCTTGAAGCCTCTCAATCACGTTCACATTATNNGCGAAAAAAGCTGATTTGAAAGTTACCTTGGAGGACAATTCGGCAAGTAATTTCGATTTAGCTCAGGCATTAGGGGCAGGCGAAGTGCTTTCTAACTCTGACTCAGTTGATTTAGTTGTGGTTTGCGTAGCTCCAGCTGACACAGCGAAAACAGTTGCCACTGCCCTTCAAAGAT
>DDPP01000094.1:1519-10721 GCA_002342255.1 Micrococcales bacterium UBA2465 | reverse complement strand
TTCTTAGTGCTGATCGAAAATACCTAAGACCATTACTTGGTATTAGAAGAAGCCAAACCGAACAGTTCTGCTTTGATAGTGGTTTGGAATATTGGAATGATCCACAAAACTCTCAAACCAAATTCGCTCGAGTAAGAGTGAGAAAGAAAGTATTACCGGTTTTAGAAAAGGAACTTGGCCCAGGCATCACCGAAGCCCTTAGTCGCACAGCAGAAATCCTTCAAGAAGATGCCAACTATCTAGATTCAAAAGCTGAAGCGTGTTTCAAGAAACTATCAAAAGTTATGGCTACCCAAATTGTTATTGATGCCGCAGGTCTAGCCAAAGAGCCAACGGCTTTGGCTAATCGGGTTATTTTGAAGGCATTAGTTTTGCTAGGTGCAGAGCCAAGTAGGTCAGCTATCGAGGCGATCATGGCCTTGGCAACAAATTGGCATGGGCAGAAACCTTTGACCTTGCCAGCGATTAGAGTTAGTAGACAAGGCAAAGAAATTACCTTGAAGAGCACCAAGACCCTCAAACCAGGAGCATGTTAAGTGGACTTAGAACAGGTTCAATCAGATATCACCAAGGTATTAGTAACCGAAGAGCAGATTGCTACGAGAGTTAAAGAGCTAGCTGCTGAAATAGACAACCTATATAAAGGTAAAGACCTTTTACTTGTTGGAGTGCTAAAAGGTGCCGTTATGTTCATGTCGGATCTTTCTAGAGCAATGCAGATTCCTGTTGCTATGGACTGGATGGCGGTTTCTTCTTACGGCTCAGGAACCCAATCTTCAGGTGTAGTTCGAATCCTGAAAGACCTAGATGCCGATGTTCTAGGTAGACATGTTCTGATTGTTGAAGACATCATTGATTCCGGTCTCACCTTGTCTTGGTTAGCCTCAAACCTTAACGCCAGAGGCGCAGCTTCGGTTGAAATCGTGGCTTTCCTGCGTAAACCAGAGGCCGCCAAAGTAAATATCGATGTTAAGTTAGTCGGTTTTGACATCCCTAACGAGTTTGTAGTTGGCTACGGCCTTGACTATGCCGAGAGGTATAGAACACTAAAGGCAGTAGGCGTTCTTTCCCCAGCGGTATACAGCTAAGCGGGTTATTCTCTCTGCGAACAGGTGTTTTATAGGGCCTTTCGGGCAGGTAGCCTAGAGGTTGATTCGGTAATAAACGAAAGGTTGGGGCTAAACCAATATGAAGAACCGCAAATTCTTGAGAGGTCCATTCTTCTGGATTGCACTGGCAATCGCAGTAATGGTTTTTGGCTTTAACAGCTTTAACACAAGTGGTTACAAAGAAGTCCCTACCTCAAAAGGCCTGCAGTTAATTCACGATGGTGCCGCTAAGCACGTTCAGGTTATCGAAAATGAACAAAGAGTCGATGTTGAACTTACTGCACCTGACACCGAGTTTGGTTCAAAGATTCAGTTTTACTATGTTGCACCTAGAGGCTCAGCGGTTACCGATCTAATTTCAAACTCTTCAATCTCTGATGGTTATAACGACCAGGTGAACAATACACCTTGGTATATGTCGTTGTTATTTAGCGTGCTGCCTTTCCTTCTCATCGCTGGATTGTTCTGGTTCATGATGAGTAGTGCTCAAGGTTCAAACAACCGCGCCATGCAGTTTGGTAAGTCACGAGCCAAGCTCTATAACAAAGACATGCCTAAGGTTATGTTCAGCGATGTTGCCGGTGTTGATGAAGCAATTGAAGAATTGGAAGAAATCAAAGACTTCCTAAAAGAACCGCAGAAGTTCCAAGCCGTTGGGGCAAAGATTCCTAGAGGTGTTTTGCTCTACGGTCCTCCGGGAACTGGTAAAACACTTCTAGCTAAAGCGGTGGCTGGCGAAGCTGGAGTTCCGTTCTTCACCATCTCTGGTTCAGACTTCGTTGAAATGTTTGTTGGTGTTGGTGCTTCTCGTGTTCGCGACTTATTCGAACAAGCCAAGCAAGCATCTCCAGCGATTATTTTCGTAGATGAAATTGACGCGGTTGGTCGTCACCGCGGTGCCGGTATTGGTGGTGGTAACGATGAGCGTGAGCAGACTCTAAACCAGTTGCTAGTTGAGATGGATGGTTTTGATTCAAAGACCAACGTGATCCTAATTGCGGCAACTAACCGACCAGATATTCTTGACCCAGCGCTGTTACGTCCAGGTCGCTTCGATCGTCAGGTGGGAGTATCTGCTCCAGATCTAAACGGTCGCGAAAAGATTCTGAATGTTCACGCTAAAGGTAAGCCGGTGGCTAAAGATGTTGACTTTGCGCTTGTTGCAAGAAGAACGCCAGGTTTCACCGGTGCAGATTTAGCTAACGTGCTAAACGAAGCAGCACTGCTAACTGCAAGAACTGACCAGAAGCAAATCACTAATGCCATTTTGGATGAATCTATCGATCGGGTTATCGGTGGACCGGCTAAAAAGGGTCGCCTGATGAAAGACGAAGAGCGACTAAACACCGCATACCACGAAGCAGGTCACGCTCTGGTTGCCGCTTCACTAAACCACTCTGACCCAGTATCAAAGGTGACCATTCTGCCTAGAGGTAGAGCACTCGGTTACACCATGGTGCTCCCATTGGAAGATCGTTACTCGGTTACCCGCAACCAACTGCTTGACCAGATTGCCTATGCAATGGGTGGTCGTGTTGCTGAAGAAATCATCTATGGTGACCCAACCACGGGAGCTTCAAACGACTTTGAGAAGGCAACCTCGATTGCTAGAGCCATGGTCACTCAGTATGGAATGAGCGCTACCGTAGGTTCGGTTTCTTACGGCAATGGTGGCGAAGTCTTTATTGGTAGAGATATGGCTCAATCAAAGGACTTCAGTGACCTAACTGCTCAAATGATTGATAAAGAAATTAGAGCAATCCTGGATGCAGCTCACGATGAGGCTTATAAAGCCATCAACCTAAACCGCAAGGTCTTGGATGCAATGGCTAAAGAACTTATGGAGAAGGAAACTCTCAACCCAGACGACATTCAAAGAATCTTCAAACCGGTAAAGAAACTTCCCAAGCGTTCTCAGTGGCTCTCTAAGAAAACTAGACCAAAGCCTAAAACCGGCCCGATTGCAGTTCCAAAGACCGCTAAGAAAAGTTAGTCATGATTGACGCCGAGAGAGTAAAGAAAGCTGTTCTTGAACTACTTTCGGCTATCGGTGAAGACCCCACAAGAGATGAGTTAAAAGCAACTCCAGAAAAAGTTGCCGACGCTTATGCTGGTTTCTTTTCAGGAGTTGGTGTTGATCCAACCGCAGTGCTATCTGATACTTTTCCAGCAGAACAGAACGATGTTGTAATTCTCAAAGACATTGAACTGGTTAGCATTTGTGAACATCATCTACTTCCTTTCACTGGAGTAGCGCATATCGCTTATCTACCTAACGGAAGAGTTATCGGTTTAGGTAGATTGCCTAAATTGGTTGAAGTTTTAGCAGCAAGACCACAACTGCAAGAGAACCTAACAGCGCAGATAGCCGATGCTCTGGAGGAAGGTTTGGGAACTCAAGGAGTAGTTGTCGTAATTGAAGCTAGACATCACTGTGTTGCTTCTAGAGGAGCTAGACAACCGGAAGCTAACACCGTGACTGTTGCCAGCAGAGGTTTATATAGCGATGCTGTTCAGCGCAGTGAAGTAATGGCTCTTATTTCCAAATGAGTAATCTAAGACCAAAAGTCATGGGTGTATTAAACATCACTCCAGATTCTTTTAGTGATGGCAATCAATTCAACTCTTTTGAAGCAGCTTTAGATCAGGCCAGAGTATTACAAATAGCTGGGGCAGACATCATCGATGTTGGTGGTGAATCAACAAGACCAGGTGCTACTCGCGTTCCTTTAGACGAAGAACAACGCCGAGTGATACCGGTTATTGCAGCTTTAGCTAAAGAAGGCATGACCATCAGCATCGACACCATGAACTCAGAAACAGCAGAGCAAGCTGTTCAAGCTGGAGCTAGCATCATCAACGATGTCTCTGGTGGTAAAGCTGATGAGCAGATGTTTGCGGTTGTTGCTAAAACGGGTGCAACTATTGTTATTTCTCACTGGCGTGGTTTTAGTGACACCATGGATCAGCTGAACCAGTATTCCGACATAGCTAAGGAGGTAGCCGCTGAACTAAAAGTCCAGGTCGATAAAGCGCTTTTGGCTGGGGTTAGCAAAGACAAGATAGTTATCGACCCAGGGCTTGGCTTTGCTAAGGACATGAAGCAGAACTGGGAGTTGGTAGCCAGATTAGATGAGATAGAGAAACTAGGTTTACCCATTCTGGTGGGGGCATCTCGTAAGCGGTTTATAGCTGGGGCTTTAGATTCAGACATCCAGAGTGTTGGCAATGACCGCAGGGATGTTGCCACGGCTGTTTTGACTGCTTTATTACTGCAACGTAAGCTCTGGGGGCTTAGGGTTCATAATGTTCTGACCACCGTTGATGCCATTAATGTGGTTGCTGCTTTACGCTCTGCCGAATAAGACAGAATTGACCTATGCAACACAAAATAGCCATCAAGGGACTTAGAGTCTTCGCTCACCACGGTGTTTTTGACTTCGAAAGACAAAACGGGCAAGACTTCTATATTGATGCAACCGTTTGGATTGATGGCGACAAGGCTGCTTTCAGCGACGATCTGAGAAACACAGTTCACTACGGCGAACTAGCTAAAGGTTTAGTTGAACTTACTAAAAATGAAACAGTTGACCTGTTAGAAACCTTGGCTCAGCGTCTATTAGATTTCACCTTTAATTTTGGTGGGGGCATCGTGAATAAAGCCAAGGTTACGGTTCATAAACCTTCAGCTCCAATTCCTTACGAGTTTGAAGATGTTTCTGTCACGGTTAAGGTCAAGCGTGACTAATCAAGTAATCCTTGCTTTAGGAAGCAATTTGGGAAATCGACGCCGATGGTTGATTCAAGCGATGGCAAGAATTAACAAGCATCCGAAAATGGAACTAGTCGATGTTTCACCAATTTTCGAATCTAAAGCGCTAACTCTAGCTGGAGTAGATTCAACAAAGCCCAAATACTTGAACTGTATTTGTGAAATTAGAACTTTATTGAAACCAGAACAGTTGCTTGAAGAATTACAAAAGATAGAAAACATTCTTGGCAGAAAAAGAAGAGAGCGTTGGGGCGATAGAAATATTGACATCGACATCATCAAATACGGAAATATCAATTTCCGATCCAAAGATTTAGTAATACCGCATCCTCAGGCAGCAAATCGAGCATTTGTAATTGTTCCCTGGTTCCTGATGGACGAGAATGCTGAGCTACCTGGTATTGGCCGAATTGAAAAACTTGCTTTGATTTATTTTGATCAGGTGGTTTTGAAATGAAACCAATAAATATTCTTAGTTTGATTATCTGGTTTGTGTTAGCCGGATTACTTGGATTCTTTTATAGTGAGTGGGCGGTAGCTAATGGCTTCCATGTTCCAGTTAGCCCGCTATCACTTGCCATCTCGGTTTTTGTAGTTGCAGTGATTTTAGGTTTTTTAGCTTTACCTATTTATCGCTATAAGAATGCATTAAGGAAAATCCGAGAGGCAAAAACAACAACCCTGCAAAAACCAATTCCAGTAGACCCGTTCTATGCGGTGCGGGTCTTGCTACTGGCTAAGGCATCAGCTTTAACATCTGCGATTTTTATTGGCTGGCATGCCGGGGTAATTCTGAATCTGCTAAGTGCACCGGTATTAGCCGGTGACGCCCTAAGGCCGAACCTTTTGACTCTTGGTGTTTCAGTCGTTCTGTTGATTATGGCCTTCATCGTGCAAAGCATCTGCAAATTACCTAATGATGCTGGGCCTCAGGATCCTCAGGTGCCTGCCTAATGGACAGCAGGCTAGAGGTTGGAATTGTTGGGGCAGGGCCAGTTGGACTGGCTCTAGCTAAAGCCATATCGGACGCCGGCCACAAAGTAATTGGTATTGCCACCACCGATCCAAACCGCATTGAAAACGTGAACAGTTTGCTACCGGGTGTCCGAATTGGCGATGTTGCGTCGGTGGTCAGCGGCGTTGATTTAGTTATCTTTGCCATTCCTGGCAAGCAGATTCCGGTTCTAGTTACCGGTTTGGTCGAAACAAAGGCTTTGATGCCGGGCCAACTGTTAGTTTCAACCTCACCTGATTTTGGCTACGAAGTTTTTGCACCTGCCTTTTCGCTAGGTATTGTTCCGATGAGTTTGCATCCAGCAATCAGGTTCACTGGGTTTAGTGCTATTGATAGAGCAAGATTGCAAGAGTCGTATATTGCAGTTGATGCTCCTAAGCAAGTTTTGCCAATCGTTCAAACCCTAGCCATTGAACTAGGTGGCGAACCCATCCACGTTCCAGCTGAAGCTAGAGCTAATTATGCAGAAGCTGTTTCGGTTGCCTCAACTTTCACAAACTTAATTGCAGCTCAAGCAATCAATCTTCTAAATGAAGCCGGCATCGCGAAAGCTAGAAACATTCTCTCTGGCATTATGCGAACCTCACTTGAAGAATCTTTGCGTAATGCGGTAACCGAAATAGATCCTGCAGATCTATTAGATGGTGATGTTGAGTGAAAGTAATAACCACCGTTGCCGAATTACAAGAAATGCTTCAGACAACAAATAAGAATGTAGTGTTGGTGCCAACCATGGGAGCCTTGCATGAAGGCCATCTATCTTTAGTCAAGCTAGCCACATCACAAGAAAACTCTTTTGTAATTGTGAGTATTTTTGTAAATCCGACTCAGTTTGGTAAAAACGAAGATTTTGATAAGTATCCAAGAATTTTAGATGCAGATATAGAACAGCTGAATAGTTTGGAAGTATTACCTGATGTTGTTTTTGCGCCAGTAACCGCAGAAGTTTATCCAGAAGGCTTACCTGAAAGATTGGAACCTAGGGCTGGAGCTGTTGGTTCAGTTTTTGAAGGTGTTGCCAGACCAGGCCACTTTGATGGCATGTTGCATGTGGTGAGTTGGTTCTTTAGAACTGTAAAACCAAAGATTGCTGTATTTGGTGCTAAAGATGCACAGCAGTTGTATTTGATCAGACGCATGGTGCATCGAGAGTTCGCTGATGCAATAACCATCATTGAAGCACCAACAGTTAGAGCGGCTTCAGGATTAGCCCTGTCTAGCCGCAATCGATTCTTGTCGGAAATGGGTCAAGCTACCGCACCTATTATTTATGCCAATCTCAAGTTCGTTGAGGTCGAGATCATGCTGGGGGAGAAACCTTCGGTTGCTTTAGCTAGGGCTAGAGCAGCATTAGAAGGGCTAGCGCTGGCTAAACTTGATTATCTAGCGTTAGTTGATAAAAGCAGTTTCAAACCTATCGACGATAGCTTTCAGGGTGAGGTAATTCTCCTGGTTGCCATTGTTTATGAGGGAGTACGCCTAATCGACAACATTACTTTTACTATTCAGGAGCCGGCATGACCGACGAGATTTACGAAGGCAACGAAGAAGAGCAAGATCTGCCCGAGCAGATAGCCATTCGTTTAGCTAAGCGTGAGCGTCTAATCGAATCTGGCGCTGAAGCCTACCCAGTAGCTGTTGATATCACCCATACCATCGAGCAGGTAAGGGCTAAGTATCCAGACCTGGAAATCGATGTTGCTACCGGCGACAAGGTGGCTATTGCTGGAAGAGTTATGTTCCAGCGCAACACCGGAAAACTTTGCTTTGCAACTCTGCAATCAGGTTTAGGTTCAAGAATTCAGGTCATGTTATCTCAAGACAAGGTTGGCGAATCTAACCTGGAACACTACAAAGAACTGGTTGACCTAGGTGATCACCTATTTGTTTCAGGTGAAGTTATTACCTCTAAGCGCGGTGAACTTTCAGTTCTAGCTGACAGCTGGAAGATTGCTGCTAAAACTATTAGGCCGCTCCCGAACCTGCATAACGAATTAGGTGAAGAGTATCGAGTCAGACATCGTTACGTTGATTTGATTGTTAGAGACAGAGCTCGCGAAGTAGTTCAGATCAGAAGCAAAGTTATGCAGTCAATGCGTAAGACTTTCACCGATCAAAGCTTTATTGAAGTTGAAACACCAATGCTACAAACCATGCACGGTGGTGCTTCGGCTAGACCTTTCAAAACTCATTCAAATGCATTTGATACCGAATTGTTCTTGAGAATTGCTCCAGAGCTTTTCCTAAAGCGTGCAGTCGTTGGTGGCATTGACCGAGTATATGAAATCAACCGTAACTTCAGAAATGAAGGTGCGGACAGAACTCACTCACCTGAGTTTGCGATGTTGGAAGCTTATGAAGCATATGGTGATTACAACACCATGGCAAGACTTACTCAACAGTTGATTCAAAATGCAGCCATGGATGTTTTTGGAACACTAAAGGTTGAATTAGAAAACGGTGAGATCAACGATCTCTCTGGTGAATGGGATCGAATTTCAATGTTTGAATCGCTTTCTGCAGCCAGTGGTGTTGAAATAACACCAGATACAGACATCTCTGTTTTGAAAAAACTCGCTGATAAAGAAGGTCTAGAAATAGATCACCCCCAGCACGGTAAGTATGTTGAAGAACTCTGGGAGCACTTTGTGAAAGGTGGTTTGCAGAAACCAACCTTTGTAATGGACTTCCCGGTTGACACTTCACCTTTGGTTCGTAACCACAGATCAAAGCCAGGTGTAGTGGAGAAGTGGGATCTCTACATCAGAGGCTACGAACAAGCCACTGGTTATTCAGAGTTAATTGACCCAGTGATTCAGCGTGAAAGATTTGTTGAGCAGGTCAAACTAGCTGCAGCTGGAGATCCAGAAGCTATGAAGCTTGATGAAGAATTCTTGAAGGCTCTTGAGTTTGGTATGCCACCTACTGGAGGTATGGGCATGGGTATCGACAGATTGCTGATGAGCCTTACCGGTCTTGGTATTCGTGAAACCATCATGTTCCCATTGGTGAAGTAATGAACTGGGACATTATCGGCCCAGCACTTTTGGCCATTCTGCCTCCGGTGGGAATGGGCTTCCTGGTCTATTACCTGTTCAAATCGATCATCGGCGCAGACGCTAAGGAACGTAAGGTTCGGGCTCAGATTGAAGCTGAAGAACGAGCAAAAGCTGAGGCCAGAAAGCACTCAAACTAAGCCAAAATTGCTTTATTCCATTGGCGAACAGCCAGAATAAAAGGGGTCAAAGCGGGTTATCTTCTTTGTAAGCACATAAAAAGTGCCAAAGGAGTAAAGATGTTTGAGAA
>DDPP01000094.1:0-1446 GCA_002342255.1 Micrococcales bacterium UBA2465 | reverse complement strand
CATCGGCACCGAGCACATTCTGCTTGGTCTGATTCACGAAGGTGAAGGCGTAGCCGCCAAAGCGCTAGAAGCGCTTGGAATTTCTCAAGAAGCAGTTCGCGACCAGGTCAAAGAAATCATCGGTCAGGGTCAACAGCCACCTACCGGTCACATCCCTTTCACTCCTAGAGCTAAAAAAGTTTTGGAACTTTCACTTCGTGAAGCACTTCAACTTGGTCATTCCTACATTGGCACCGAGCACCTTCTTCTTGGTTTGATCAAAGAAGGCGAAGGTGTTGCAGCGCAGGTTCTTACCAAACTTGGTGCTGACAGCAACAGAGTTCGTGCTCAGGTTCAACAAATGTTGCAAGGTTTCGACAGCAAAGAAACTGCAACTGTTGGTGGCGAACAGATTCCACAAAAGGGATCTCAAGTTCTTGACCAGTATGGCAAGAACCTAACCGCTGCTGCCGCTGAAGGAAAACTAGATCCGGTTATTGGTCGTGAAAAAGAAATTGAACGCGTAATGCAGATTCTTTCTCGCCGCACCAAGAACAACCCAATCTTGATTGGTGAACCAGGTGTTGGTAAAACCGCCGTTGTTGAAGGTCTAGCTCAAGCTATTGTTTCTGGAAATGTTCCAGAGACTCTAAAAGGCAAACAGCTTTACACTCTTGATCTTGGTTCATTGATTGCTGGTTCTCGTTACCGCGGTGACTTTGAGGAAAGACTAAAGAAAGTCATCAAAGAAATTAGAAGTCGCGGCGACATTATTACTTTCATCGATGAGATCCACACCCTGGTTGGTGCTGGAGCTGCCGAAGGTGCGGTTGATGCTGCTTCCATCTTGAAGCCAATGCTTGCTCGTGGTGAACTTCAAACCATCGGTGCTACTACTTTGGATGAGTTCAGAAAATACTTTGAAAAAGATGCAGCTTTGGAAAGAAGATTCCAATCCATCCAGGTGAACGAACCTTCAGTTCCACACACCATCAACATCTTGAAAGGTCTTCGTGACCGTTACGAAGCCCACCACAAGGTTTCTATTACCGATGGTGCGATTGTTGCTGCAGCAAAGCTTGCTGATCGTTACGTTCAGGACCGTTACCTACCAGACAAGGCGATTGACCTAATCGATGAAGCTGGGGCTAGATTGCGTCTATCAATTCTTTCTTCACCTCCTGAACTTCGTGAGATTGAAGAAAAGATAGCTGCAGTTCGTGTTGATAAAGAGAAGGCTATTGAAGCCCAAGACTACGAAGGTGCTGCCAAGCTTCGTGATGATGAGAAGAAACTAACTTCTGAGCGCGCCAAGCTAACAAAGCAGTTCCGTTCAGGAAATGTTGCAGCTCACGGTGTTGTTGACGAAGGGTTGATTGCAGAAGTTTTGGCTTCAGCTACTGGTATCCCAGTATTCAAGTTGAGCGAAGAAGAGTCAGCCAAGTTGGTCTTCATGGAGCAAGAACT
>DDPP01000062.1 GCA_002342255.1 Micrococcales bacterium UBA2465 | reverse complement strand
TAGTCTTTAGCCCCAGATAGAATGGGAAATCGAGCCATAAGGCTCAATTGGGATATGGTGTAATTGGCAACACGAGTGATTCTGGTTCATTTGTTCTAGGTTCGAGTCCTGGTATCCCAGCTCTAAACGGTCAGATCTTTATCTGACTGTTTTTGCTTTAATGGGGATATGCGCAAACTGGAGCGAAATGAAGCCGAACTTTATTTCAAAAGACTTGATCCGGCTCAAAGGAAGATTTTGCTGGAACTGAAGGAAAGATTGGTCCGGTTAGCTAAAGCGGATCCGGAGCTAGTTATCAGTTACCAACTGCCTACAATCAAGGTTTCGGGTAAAAATTTCCTAGCTTTTGCAGCCTGGAAAGATTTTTATTCCATCTATTTACTAAGTGGTCGCTTAGGAAAAACAATTGAGGCTGAGCTATCCCAAGGCGAACTGGATAAGTCAACATTGCGTTTTAGTTGGGATGAGAAAGTAACAAATCAGACACTTAATCTCATCATCAAGGCTAAAAGCGCTGAACTAGAGCAAAATAGGTAGTAATCGATTAAGGGGGAACAATCATGAAAAACATAAATTACAACCAATTAGCCAACATCTCAGCTTCGCTTCTCGGGCTCTTCGCAGTATTCTACGTTCTGACTTTGGGTCAGGCATTTCCCGGTGACTCTTATTCGGGAATTCCAGTATTGGGCTTTTATTTCACGACACACACTTTTGCTGTGCTTGGCATGATTTTCTTTTTCAACACTGCCATTTTTCTACGCGCCTACCATTGGTATCTGCACCCCAAGCGTGAAAAGAACGCCTGGACTTTGTTACTAATTGCCGATGGACTTGCTGCCGTTTTATTGGCAGCAGCTATCTACTACTTCGTGAGCACCGGAATTATCGAATTTATCTGGGGTGGTGACAGTCGGATTGCAGTATTAGCCATGCTTTACTTGCTCACTCAGATTTTGCAGATTGTAGCTAGATCTATGCTCAAGTCAGCGGTTCGAAGAAGTATTTAGATTTCAATACTCTCGCCATTTAAGAGGTAAGTGAAAGTTCCTCCCTTACCTTCGGTGATTGCTTTCACTCTTCCGTTATTTAGGTTGTGACCAAAATCACTTAGCAATGCGTTGTGAGTGGGCATAGATTGCTTGTGATCAATGGCATCAACAAAATCCATTACCTCACCAATTTTTAGCCAAGGTGCACTGGTTGGTACGGCTAGCATCTCTACTGGCCGATCAGGCAGAGTAAAGCTATCTCCTGGGTAGTAAAGCTTGTCGTTGATCAATACACCACGGTTTTGGATTAACGGGTAACTCCGGTGAATCTCTGCGTGCAGGTCACCGAAGAATTCCACAGTGAACGGGCCTTCGCTGATGTGGTCACCGTGATAGACGGTGGTTGTTTTGTAATTAGCTAGCTTCTCGGCAGCATCTGGTGGGCAGTAAATCATCGCTTCTGGATTGGTTTTTAGAATTCGATCTATTTGCTCAATAAAGCAATGATCATCGTGCATGTGGGTGATGACTATGGCAACCACGTCTGAAAGATTGCTCTGAGGTTCGCTATAAGAGCCTGGGTCTAGCACTAGCTTCTTACCCTGCTCTTCAAAGATTAGGCAGGCGTGGCCCTGTTTAGTTACCTTCATAACTCTCAGGATACAAGGCAGTTATAACATTCTGGCAATGGATTGCTTGGGCTGACCTTGACTGCCATTAGGTTTAGTTTGACTCTAAATAGTGTCCTAAAAATGTTAGGTAGTGAACGCCCATGGGGAAATTTGGTATCGTTATCAATCCAACTTCTGGACGCGGCAGGGGGAAGGCACTAGGCAATCAAGCCAAACAAGAGTTTGCCAGTCGTGGGGTCGAGATTATTGATTTATCCTCAGACAGTTTCCTAAATGCAACAACCAATGTTGCTAAAGCCATAAAAGAGAAACTAATTGAAGGCTTGATAGTTGTTGGTGGCGATGGCATGTTCCATTTAGCAGTTAATGCTGTTTCCGAAGCAAAACTGCCAGTCGGGCTAATCGCTGCTGGAACTGGAAATGACTCGGCAAGAGCTTTGAATATTCCTATTCATGATGCTAAAGCTGGTGTTGAGCTAATTGTCTCCAAACTAAAATCTCCTCGTATTGTGGACCTCATTGAATCTCAATCGGATTCACGAAAGTTTTATTCCTTCGGTGCGGTAAGCGCTGGTTTTGATGCCTTGGTAAATAAGCGAGCTAATCTGTGGACGTGGATCAAAGGACCGGTGAAATATCGCTTAGCGATGTATCGCGAGTTGTTTTCTTTCAAGCCGATTCCTTATCGGGCAGTCATCGATGGGGTCGAGCGCGTTTTTGAAGCAAACCTCTGCACAGTCACAAACTCACCCAGTTACGGTGGTGGACTGTTGATTACACCAGAGGCTCAAGTTGATGATGGGTCGCTAGATCTGTTTATCTTGAACTCGATAAGTCGAATGGAATTAATCAAGCTATTTCCAACTGTTTATGAAGGCAAACACGTCACTCATCCTGCGGTTGAAATCATCAGAGCTAAGAAAGTTACCTTGGAATCAGCTGGCATGCCAGCATATTCAGACGGTGAGCATGTCGGTGAATCTCCGGTAACCTGCAAAATTGCCGCTAATGCGCTTAGGGTTTTCGCCTAGAGCAATTTAGGGCTGGTCTGCATCATCACAGTCTGGCATAATAGAAAAGTTGCTCTACGGCCCCATCGTTTAGCGGCCTAGGACGCTGCCCTCTCACGGCAGTAGCGCGGGTTCAAATCCCGCTGGGGTCACCAAATCCGCCTTCGAATTGCCTTGAAGGCGGTTTTTGTTTATAAGGTGGAAGTAATGAATCTGACAGATTTCAAACCGACGCACCTAAAGTCACTTGCCAGTGGCCTGGTGGACCAGGTCACCTATGTTCCGCAATTGCCCACCCCAGGTAGCGATGTTTTAGCCACCAAGACTTTCAGTCAGGTAGGCGGTGCCCTAAATCTTGAATCAACAGCATGCCGATTAGGCCTGCGAGCCGTTCACTGCACCCCGATTGGCAACGGCCCAAGGGCCGATCTAATACGTGCCGCGATGGCCATGGAAGGTGTTGAGGTCGAGGCGGTGGAGGACTTTAGCCAAGGGGATGCTGGGCTCTGCATTACTTTGGTGGAACCCAATGGTCAGCGAAGTTTTGTTACCCAAAGTGGTGCTGAAGGCATTCGCTCCATGCAAGAGCTCAGCCAGTATAAATACAGCCCTGATGCCTGGTTGGTCATCTATGGCTATGAACTGGTTTATCCAACCTCAAAGCAAGCTTTTGAGGAGCTGTTCAAATCAGGAATTATCCAAAGCAAAATAGTTTTCGATCCGGGCCCCACCACAGCACAACTTTCCGAGGAAGTTTTGACCTGGCTCGGATCTAATGCAACCTTGATTTCTTGCAATCACAGTGAATACCAAAAGTTAGCACCATTTGTTTCCGAAGATGTTTGGCTATTACTTCGCAAAGGGGCAGCTGGAGCAGAGCTTCATCACCAAGGCAAAGTTCTTGCCAGCGACCCCGGCAAAAAAGTTCCGGTGGTTGACACTAACGGTGCAGGTGATGTTCATACCGGTGCTTTCTTAGCAGCGCTATCGGCCGGAAATGGATTACAAGAGTCTTTGGAACTAGCTTGTCGTGCTGCAGAGTTTTCAATTCAGCAAGAAGGCGGCTGTGCTGGACCTACTTGGCAGCAACTGCTGTCGGTGCGTTAGCTCTAACCAGTGCCATTGCAGTAAGAGTCAGAACCGTGAGCACCGGTAACAGGGCAAAAGTATTTAGCCCACCGAATTGAACCAAGCTCAGAATAGTTCCGGCAATTCCACCACCCAATGCCCCAGAAAGATTCATCATCGAGTCGCTGAGTCCTTGAACATTCGTTTTTTCATTGGCTGGAAGCACTGAAGTAAGCAGAGCAGAGCTTGACACTGTTGACGCCGACCAACCCAGTCCAAGAAGGAATAAACCAAGAGTAACTAACCAACGATTATCTGAGCCAAATCCGGCGATGCTAAGTGCAGCAAGATAAGTCAGTTGCCCAAGAAAGATCATTCTAATTTTTCCAATTTTGTCGGCTAAAAAACCCATCACCGGAGAAAAGGCATACATTCCACCGATGTGAAGGCTAATTGTGAAACCTACGACGACAAGGTCATAACCCATGTCCTGCATGTGTACCGGAGTCATACTCATGACTGAGACCATGACCATGTGTGAAAGTGCGATGCTGATGATTGCATAGCGGGCTAATCGGTTTTCTTGCAAAGTTGAGAATGCAGATTTTAGAGAGATTTTAGGCTTCAAAGCGCCAGAACTTTTTTGTAATTCTTGGGCAAATTTCAAAGGGTCTGGTTTTAGACCAAACCAGAAAACCAAAGTAGCGCCAATTTGAGCAGCCACGGTGAAAAGGAAAGGACCGGTCATTGCTGGAAGTCCTAAGTATTTGCCAAGGGCATCACCAGGTCCAAAAAGGTTAGGCCCGGTTACCGCTCCGACGGTGGTTGCCCAAACTACTAAACCAATTGATCGTCCAGTTTTACCTTCGATTGGAATGTCGGTTGCTGCGAATCGGGCTTGAAGGCTGGTAGCCGATCCTGCCCCTAAGAGAAAAATACCTAAAAGTAGTAGCGGGAAGAATCTGAGGTGTGCCGACTCGATAACTAACAAAGCTCCAGAAATAGCGAAAGCCGCACCGGCTGCGAGCGAAGCCCTCCTACCTTTGGCATAAGCCAATCTCGATAGTGGAATAGCCCAGATCGCTGCGCCTAGGGTGCTAAATGTTGCCGCAGCACCTGCCCAGGCCTCAGTTCCGCTTAAATCTCTGGCTAAAAGAGAACCTATGGAAAGTACCGAACCAAGTCCAAATCCGCCTAAAACTTGGCCTAAAGCCAGAATTTTCACTGTTCGACGCTGAATTTGCTCGATATCGTTCACCCTGCCAATCTACGCCACGCTGGTAAACTTAGGGTTCAGGCGCTTTTCAAGTGTTTTGGGAGTAGCTAGGGAATAGATGAGTCAAATTACAGTTCAAGGTGGTAAGCCACTTATCGGTCGAGTAGATCTTAAGGGGGCTAAAAATCTAGTTACCAAGGCTATGGTTGCAGCTTTGTTGGCAGAGTCGCCAAGCACACTCAAAGATGTCCCCAAGATTAGCGACGTTGAGGTAGTCCAGAGACTGCTTGAACTACATGGTGTGAAAATTGACTTTGATGACGCAGGGGTTATGCGTCTAGACCCAACAAACGTGAAATCTGCCCGAATGGTAGATATCGATGCCCATGCTGGATCATCTAGAATCCCAATCCTGTTTTGTGGTCCGCTGCTACACCAACTCGGTGAAGCGTTTATTCCAGACCTCGGTGGCTGTTTCATCGGTGATCGGCCTGTCGACTACCACTTTGAAGTATTGAGAAGCTTCGGTGCAATTATTGAAAAACTGCCAAATGGAACACGGCTATCTGCACCAAGTGGTCTCAAAGGCGCAAAGATTTCCCTTCCATATCCTTCGGTAGGTGCCACCGAGCAGGTTCTGCTAACAGCAACTAAGGCTGAAGGTATTACAGAACTATCTGGAGCAGCTGTTGAGCCAGAGATCATGGATCTGATTGCTATCCTGCAGAAAATGGGTGCCATCATTTCGGTTGATACCGATCGAGTTATTCGCATTGAAGGCGTCTCGATGTTGAATGGCTTTTCTCACCGAGCACTGTTCGATCGGAATGAGGCAGCATCTTGGGCGGCGGCAGCTTTAGCTACCGGTGGCGAGATTATGGTCGGCGGGGCTAGACAGCAAGAGATGACCACATTTCTAAACGTGTTTAGAAAAATCGGTGGAGCTTTTGAAATTGAAGATGATGGAATTAGATTCAAGCACCCTGGTGGTGAACTGCAACCGGTAGTCATAGAAACCGATGTTCA
>DDPP01000059.1 GCA_002342255.1 Micrococcales bacterium UBA2465 | reverse complement strand
AGAGTAACCTCCGTTACTTTGACCGACGGAACTCCTGTTCCAAACAACACCAGTGTTTCATACACCTTAGCAACCAACGACTTCATGGTTGCCGGTGGTGATGGATACACTATGTTCGGTGGTCTTGCCAAGGCTAAGACCAGAGATGTACTGGAGACCATAGTTCGCGAAGCAATTATCAGAGACAGCCTCAACGGCCCTGTGGTACTAGCGACTGACGGTCGTATCACCAGAATCAACAAGAACTAACCACACAAAGAGATAGGTGGGGAGTCTTCGGACTCCCCACTTTTCTTTTGCCTGGTTTATGCCGAATAAGACAAGAGTTTGCCCAGATTGCCAAAGACTTCTAAAGCAGCTGCGTGACCTGTGCCCTCAAAAACTAACTTGTTGTTACTATCGGTAAATGTCAATTGAATTTCAGAATCCATGGTTTCTTCGACTCTGCGATGCATGTCTTTACTTAGCGGAGCATGCAGCAAACCA
Source organism: Micrococcales bacterium UBA2465 (assembly GCA_002342255.1). Lineage (GTDB taxonomy): Bacteria > Actinomycetota > Actinomycetes > Actinomycetales > Microbacteriaceae > Rhodoluna. The sequence goes on along the minus strand of DDPP01000059.1, from coordinate 3,551 downwards.
CCTCTAACTCGCTTAGCTCTGATATGTAAAGTTCCATCTGGACCAAACAGTGACCAGATAACTTCGGTATCAGTTATTTCGAGATTGATCTCTTTGGCTGAGTTATAGGTGGTCCAACTGTATAGCTTTCCTTCATGGTGTAAACCAACTATGAATCCTCTGAAACCTCTGCCTAACCAAGGAATGATTGCAGCAGATGCAATCAGCGAGGTTTCAGTATTGAAATTGAAGTGGTTGCTCTGCATCCAGATATAGCCAGAAGGAAAAGACTTACCCCAATCGGTTTCAATATATCCTTTGCCGTTATTGAAAGAAATGGGCTTACCTTCTATTTCCAAAGTTCCAGTCAATGTATGACCGAAGCTCACAATGCCGTGAAAACATTCCATGAATGGAACAAATCCATACCAACCCATAATTCCAGGACTAGAAATAGTTACCGGCCAAGGTTTGAATTTAGAAACAATATTTATTGTTCCTTGTAATTGAGGTAGATCTAAAATAACTTCCTCTTCGTTGAAAATGTTGTTACCAATTTGGATTTCAAACTTCTCTTCTGCAGCATAAAATTCTTCAGCTGGAAATGAATAAAACCAACTTCTACCGGTAGAACCATCTAAAACTTGGATGAAAGCTTCGTGGTTAGAAACTCTTTCTTGGCTATCTGCAACATCGATTCCTTTGAAGATACCTGGGATCACAGCCCAACGTTGAGTTAGGTCTTCAGACACTAACTTCACATACCAGCCTTCAAAGAAACCCTCGCCTTTGCCATTACCGTGGTAACCCTCTGGGTGGAGGACACCGCGCAGGTAGCGTGCAGGATTCATCATGGTTCGATGCTAGCGGTAGCCTAGAAGTATGACTGAGATCAAATTTTCTGCAGAAGTATTAAGTGCTCTAAATGACAAGAAACCCGTTGTTGCCCTAGAGTCAACCATCATCTCTCATGGACTACCAAGACCTAGAAACCTTGAGGCAGCACAGGAGTTCGAAGAAATACTGAGAAGCCAAGGGGTAATTCCGGCAACCATTGCAATTTTGGATGGAATTCCAAACATTGGTTTGGATGCAGAAGGGGTCAACCGAATTGCCAATGAAGATCTGGCTAAGGCTTCGGTTAGAGACATTCCTATTTTGAAAGCACTTGGTAAAAGCGGTGCAACTACAGTTGCAGCTACCGCTCACCTAGCTCACTTAGCAGGGATAAGGGTATTTGCCACCGGTGGCCTTGGTGGAGTGCACCGAGGAGCTAATAAGACTTTTGATGAGTCAGCGGATCTATCAACTCTGGCGGTAACCCCAATTACCGTGGTTGCCGCTGGTGTGAAGTCAGTATTGGATATCCCTGCCACTCTAGAAAGATTGGAAACCTTAAGCGTTCCTGTGGTTGGTTGGCAGACTAAAGAGTTCCCAGCTTTCTGGCTAACTAAGTCTGGCTACACGCTGGACTGGTCTGTTGATTCAGCTGAGGAAATCGCAAAGCTTATGAAGGCTCAAGATGACTACGGTCATGGCCAAGGCATTGTTGTTGCAAACCCACTTCCACTAGATAAGCAGTGGGATCCTGCGGAACATGATCGTGTGCTTGATATTGCTTTCAAGGCTGCTGAAAAAGCTGGCATTACCGGTAAAGCGGTGACCCCATTCTTACTTGGTTTCATCGTTGAAGAATCAAAGGGTAAATCTCTTGAAGTAAATCTAGATTTAGCTAGAAACAACGTTGCTCTCGCTGGGAAGATAGCTAAGGCCTGGTCAGAACTGAACTAATGAAAATCCTTGTCATCGGAGATTACATTCAGGACATCATTGTTGTTCCTGAAAGGGAGATTCGCGTAAACACCGATACCAAGGCAAGCATTAGCCAGACCGGTGGTGGCTCGGCAGCAAACGTAGCAGCCTGGGCTGCACACAGTGGTGCCGATGTTACTTTCACTGGATGCGTTAACAAAAATGATGTTGAGAAAGTAACAGCAGAACTAAACAAATACTCTGTGAAAACAAGTTTGAGAACTAGTGACAAAGTAACCGGGTCCTTAGTTGTTTTAGTTGATGGTGAAAACAGATCGATGCTAACTGATCGTGGCGCTAATCAGGATTTGAAGTTAGCAGAATTTACTTCTGAAGACATCAAAGAATTCCAAATAATTTTTATTAGTGGTTATGCAATGTTGAATTCAACTTCCGAAGAAGTAAAAGACTTTATTTCTAGAGCAAAACAAAACTCTAAAGTTTTTGTCGATCCTGGCTCAACTGGTTTTATCAACGACTACGGTATAAGAAACTTTATTGAAGCAACTGCTGAAGCTGATGTATTACTTCCTAATGAAGAAGAACATGCATTACTTGGAAGTATCACTAAGATTACTTTGGTTACCAAAGGTTCCCACGGTGTTGATTACTTTGACGACAGCAATGCACTAGTTCAAAGCTGGGAATCTCAAAACGTATTAGCAATAGATCCAACCGGGGCTGGGGATGCCTTTGCGGGAGGACTAATAGCTGAATACTCCAAGAATGGAGATTTAGTAGAGGCTATCCCAGCTGGCGTGGCCTGTGCTGGTTTAGCCGTTCAGACTATTGGTGCCCGCCCTCAGCTTTGAAACGCTCTAGTGCTTCATCGATAAGTTTCTGAGCAGCGTCTTTACCAGCCCACTGGCCAACCTTAACCCACTTGCCTGGTTCTAGGTCTTTGTAGTGGTTGAAGAAATGCTCAATCTCATCTTTGGTCTGCTGCGGGATGTCAGCTAGATCCTGAATGTGTTGCCATCTCTTGTCTTTGACTGGAACACAAACGATCTTCTCGTCGATGCCACCGTCATCTTCCATAGGAAGAACCGCTACCGGTCTAACTTCAACGATTACACCAGGGAAAACCGGGAACTCTAGAAGAACTAGAGCATCTAGCGGATCGCCATCGCCACCTAGGGTGTTATCGAAGTAGCCGTAGTCCACTGGATAAACAAAAGGGGTGAACAGCACTCGGTCTAGCCGAATGCGACCAGATTCGTGGTCAACCTCATATTTGTTGCGGCTTCCGCGAGGAATCTCGATGATGGCGTCGATACTCATGTTTCTCCTAAATAGGCTTGATGTATCAAGATTACCGAAAGGACAGCGTGTCTGCTCGACCTAGACTCACTCCAGCTATTGCCGACATTCGTCGGGCAATCAGGCAGGCCTGGGCTGAACATGGCGTTAATTCAGGCGACACTGTTGCTCTCGGTTGTTCCGGGGGTGCAGATTCTTTAGCACTAACCGCTGCCGCCATTTTTGAAGGCAAACGTAATCAAGTTCAGATTGTGGTTGGAATTGTGAATCACAATCTTCAAAAAGGTTCAGCTGAAATTGCTGAAGAGGCTAAGACTAAAGTTGAAAAACTTGGAGCAAAGGAAGTAATTGTCATTCATGTTCAAGTTCCTAAAAACAAGAACGGCATGGAAGCAGCAGCTCGAGAAATTAGATACCAAGCCCTAGATGCGCTAGCTAAAGAACATAAAGCAAAAGTAATCATGCTTGGGCATACCATGGATGATCAAGCAGAAACTGTT
>DDPP01000060.1 GCA_002342255.1 Micrococcales bacterium UBA2465 | reverse complement strand
TTTTGAATTCGAATAACCACCCAGTCACCCTCGCAAATAGCCGCATCAATCATCGAGTCGCCTTTTACCTTGAGCATAAATAATTCTCCAGAACCAACAAGGGATTTAGGTAGCGGAAATTTCTCGTCAATGTTTTGCTCAGCTGTAATTGGAATACCGGCAGCAATTTCTCCAACCATGGGCACAATAGTTGTAGCTGCCATAGGGATAACATTTTCTGCTGTCTCAGCGTCATCCCAACCCTCAGGGGTAATCAGAACTTCAACGTTTCGAGAAAGGTTTTCTTGGCGGCGGATGTAACCCTTTTCTTCGAGATTGTCTAACTGGTAGGAGACACTGGCAACAGAGTTGAGGTCTACTAGTTCGGCAATTTCTCTCATCGAAGGCACAATTCCTCTTGATGCCTTTGATTGCAGAATGACCTGAAGAATTTGAGCCTGTATGTCAGTAAGTGCCGATGATCCGCGCTTTGCCATTTTGAGCCTTTCCGAGCTCCTGGCCTATCCAGGATCCCATGTCAGTGGTTGCCGTTTATATAAAAGAAAGGCAACTATCAAAAATGTATTCGATTTAATCAAAAAAATCAAACACATTTTCGAATAAATTGCCATAAATCTTGACAAAAAAGGTAAAAATCTCGTAATCTTGTTCGTATTAGAACAAATGTTCGTATGAAAGGCTATGAAATGACAGCTCAAATCATTGAATTCCCGATGGATAGAGTGCGCAAGGTGGCTAACCCCACCCCAGCCAGGAGAGCGATTGCCCCTGCTCAGGCACATGTCCGCCCTTCAATCAAAATTACTCGTGCAATTATCTTCTGGAGTCTGGTCTCAGCAGCAGTGTACGGAATGTTTTTAACTTCAGTTTCTAGTAACGATTCAGCCCAAGCGAACTCAACCAGGACTGCCTCTGGACACGTTGAACAGTTCGCTTACGTCACTGTTATGAGTGGGCAATCCCTTTGGGATCTGGCTGAGGAGTATGCCCCTAACCGCGACCCTAGGGATTTCATTTCTGATTTGATGGCCCTAAACAACTTAAACTCCAGTTCTGTTGACCCAGGCATGCAGTTAGCCCTTCCAAAGAACTGAGTAAAGCCAGGGGTCGCTCTGGATGGGATAATTGAGCATCTCTATCTAGCGATTGGCTTTCTGTGGCAGCATCCATAAATCTAATTCCTGCGGTTGATTTATTCTCCGGTAAGTCAGTACGGCTTAGCCAAGGGGAGTTGGGTAGTTCATCTTATGAAGCGAACCCTTTCGAAATTGTTGAATCCTTTATCGCTGACGGTTCGAAATGGATTCACTTGGCTGATCTTGATGAAGCTTTTGGAAACGGTGACAACCAAGATGTAGTCAGTGAGCTGGTGACAAATTTTTCTGATGTGTCTTTTCAACTCAGCGGTGGTATTCGCAACGGAGAGACTTTAGAAAGAGCCTTGAAACTATCTCCAGCTCGAATTAATTTGAGCAGTTCATGTCTTAGTGAAATGAGTTGGGTTGAGAAAATTTTCAGTGAGCATTCTGACGTCTTGGCGTTTGGCTTGGATGTATTAGATGGGCATATTGTTCCTCGAGGAAAATCTGAGGACTATGGCTCAATGGACACGGTTTTATTCGAACTTGAAAGTTTTGGTGTAAAGCAATTTATTGTGACCGATGTATCTAGAGATGGAATGCTTTCCGGACCCAATTTGGATTTACTAAAACAAGTATTTGATAAAACTGGTTCAAAGATAATCTCCTCAGGCGGAATCTCCACACTGGAAGACATAGCAGCAATCAGATCGCTTGGATTCGTAGATTCATTGATACTAGGTAAAGCTCTCTATGTTGGGAAGTTCAACTTTCAAGATGCTTTGAAAGTTGCCGGCAACTGATGAATGATAACCAAGACAAGCATCAAGATTCTGCAGGGGTTCCTTGGGCTGGCCGAAGTTTTCAGGAAAACAATTATCGTGACGATAGCGGTGAAGCTGATCCAGAACTTTCACGGGAACTAATAGCATTTCTTGAAGAACCTAAGAATCTGAACCGTGTGATGGCGGCCTTTGGTTCAGCTAGAGTTTTGATTCCATTGGTTGCAAATCTTGGCGAAGAAGGAATCGCGTCAACTGGATTAAAGTTTGATAAAAGTGCTGAATTGGCAATTGTTACTGTATTGGCACCAGATGGTCAGAGAGCTCTACCTGTGTTCAGCTCTGTCTCGAAGATGCGTAACTGGAACCCTTTGGCGCGGCCTGTGCCAAATAATGGTAGGGCAGTTGCCCTAGCCGCTGCTAGCGAGGGGACCACCCGGGTTGTCTTGGACCCAGGCTCTGATTCCGAAATTGTTTTTAGAAGGCCCCATATAGAGGCAATTGCGCAAGACCTAGATTGGCAATGGCCTCATGCCAATCCTGAAGTTGAGAATTTGATTTCAGATTTCACACGGAGCCATCCGTTTGTTGACAGCTGTTCTTTGACCGCGGGAGATCCACGGTCAATGCTGCAAGGACAAGAATTAGTGATTACCTTGTATTTAGAATCAGGGCTATCTTCAGAGAAACTTCAGGAGTTTGAAAGAACTTTTCTCAAACAGTTAGGCGACAGTGATCGATTTGTAAATTTGGTTGATTCTGTGGCCGTGAGGTTTCTTCCTGCTAGCTAACCGGTCCGGTGTATTTCTCGCCAGGACCTTGGCCTGGGGCATCCTGTATTGTTGAGGCTTCTCTAAAAGCTAGTTGGAGTGACCTAAGTCCATCCCGAAGCGGTCTAGCGTGGTGGTCACCAAGATCTGCTGCCGCTGCAGACATCAGCCCGGCCAGTGAGTTGATTAGCTTTCTGGCTTCATCTAAATCGCCCTTATAACCAGATTCAGCTAGCCCTAACTGCACTGCAGCAGCACTCATTAGGTGAACTGCCGTGGCGGTAATCACCTCAACAGCAGGAACTTCTTCTAGTTCACGCAAGGCCTTTTGCTCTTCATTTTCATTCATTTGGGGGCTTCACTTTCCAGATGTTTCTCTGCTAGGCTAGCCTACGGCTCTGCTGGTCTAGGTCAGCAGTCAGAAGTGGATTCATTTCCCACCCGCGTCTACCGAATCCTTAGGTTGCCGGGTAAAGCTTTGAACTTTCAGTTCTGCGCGTTTGCAAGTCCATACTTGCGTTGACGTGGCCATCTAAGTCATGTCAAAAGGAGCAGCAGATCAGCGATCCGCGTGTAAATGAACGAATTCG
>DDPP01000041.1 GCA_002342255.1 Micrococcales bacterium UBA2465 | reverse complement strand
GGCCAAACCTTGGCTCTGATGTTCTGTTCATAAACATCAGAAATCATGGCATTCATTTCTGAATAAGATCTGCCCTTTACCAAGCCCAAGGCTCGGTCTTTGATGGCAGCCAGCATATGTGCTGTTTCTCCGCGGGTGATGAACATCAGCTGGTGCCAGGCGAAAGCAATGAAGTCTTTTCTTGGAAAGAATCTGCGCTGGTAGGCAGCTTTAGCAAACTGATAGCTGGTTGAGCCACGCACTAGCGTGTTATCGACGTCAAAGAATGCCGCAGCCGGCTTTTTAGGGGTTTGTGCCACTGGATAAGTCTAAATTGATTAACCTAGAGCAGTGAGCAAAACCATCGACCTGACCCTGATTGGTAAATCAGGCTGCCACCTATGCGATGAAGCAAGAGTGGCGATTAACGCTGTGGTGGGAGCCTTCAGGGCTGAACACACTGGAGTTGCCAGACACGTTCAGGTCAATCTGGTGGAGCATGACATCTTGGTTGACGAAGCCCTTTATGAGAAGTATTCAGAAGAAGTGCCAGTTCTGCTTATAAATGGCAAGGTCCATAACTACTGGAGGATAGACCCGGAGAGATTGAAGGCAGCCTTGGAGGATCTGGTCAAATGAATATCATCAAAGGTAGTGAGCAGGTAAGAAAAGCCGCTAGAGACTACCAAAACTATTCCTCAGATCTCCAAGGGGACCAAGACGTTAGAGATTACAAGCAACTACCGCTAGAGGTAGATCCACCAGACCACACTGCTCTTAGAGATTTACTAAACCCATGGTTTAGTAAAGATTCAGTAGCAAAGTTTGAACCTGAATTCAGAAGCATTGCAAAAGGTCTAATTAACTCCTTTGAACATGAAGTTGAAGTGACTCACGAGCTCGCATTGCAAATGATCGTTCAGTGTCTAGGAGTTGTTTTTGGTAGACCGCAAGATGTTGAGGAATGGTTTAGTTGGGGGCCAGACACTTGGATTACAGATGAAGATGGCATTCGTCATGGAGATCACCTAGATAGGTATCTAAAGAAAACTTTTGATGAACTAGATGAAAATCCAACTGATGATTTATTTGGTGTTCTCAATAAAGCTGAAATAGCAGGTAGAGCACTTACTCGTAAAGAGAAGTATGGAATGGCCAACCTAGTTTTGGCTGGAGGTAGAGACACTGTTGTGAAGTTGATGTCTGGTTCCTTATGGCATTTAGCAAACAACAAAGAACACCTAAACAAACTCAAGACCCAACCGGAACTGCTGCCTGAATTCATCAATGAGATGGTGAGATTCTTGTCGCCACTTCCAATGATGCACAGAGTCGATGTTGCTGCGACAGAAAACAAAGACGAGCCGGTTTACGCCTGGCTGTCCTTTATTTCTGCTAATCAAGACTCTTCAGTTATTGAAAACCCAGAAGAAATAAGGCTAGATCGCGGAGCTAACCCTCATCTAGGTTTTGGTTACGGTAGACACTCTTGTATTGGTATGCATCTCGCTCAACTTGAAACCAAGATTGTTTTAGAAGAGTGGTTAGCAAGATTTACTAACTGGGAAGTTTTATCTGATTCAGAACTCTTCTTTGACTTCGAAGAATACAAGTTCATTCCTTCAAGATTTCATAACTTGCACCTAAAACTAAACACTTGACTTTGGCTCAAATGTCTATACTCTATATCTATACAAAATAGAGGGCGGAAAGATGAGTAAAAAAGTGATTCAGAAGGTAGCAACGACCGAGGTAAATCCAGCTGAGCCGGTTAGAACAAAACTTTTTGTGAATGGCGGAAGCCAGGCGGTAAGGCTTCCAGCCAAGTGGAAACTAGAGACCGATGAGGTGGAAATCACCTTCGATGAAGAAAACAAAGTCTTTCACATCCGAGGCATAAGTAGGCAGGAAAAGAAAGAAGAGTTTCTGGAGATGATCCGAAGCATGACACCTGCGCAGAAAGCCGAAGTTAAGGCTACCTTCGCAAACTTCAAAAGAGACACCACTCCGTGGCAGCCAAGTGAACAGCTAGCAGCTTTCATGAAGGAAAACGAATGAAGTACATGCTTGATACCTCAACCGTTGTTGACATTTTCAGAGGTAATAAGGAAGCGCTTTTCAAATTTGATTTAGCGTTAGATCAGGACGTTTCGGCTTCATCGCTTGTTTTCTCAGAGATTGCCGCAGGTATGCAGATTTCACCTAAGCAAACCCCGTCCTATCTGCTGGCAAAGAATTTCTTAGATCTTGTCAGAGCCGAAAATTTCGACAAAGCGGCTGCCTTAGAGGCGGGCTATCTGTTCGAGCACCTAGCAAAACTGGGTAGGTCTATTGGCGTAATGGACACTCTAATTGCGGCTCATGCTAAGTCAGTAGGGGCAACACTGGTCACGGCTAATACGAAGCACTTCGCCCGGATACCTGGTTTAGAGATTGTGAATTGGTCAAAACCTAATTAGAAGGACACACCTCTAAATGTTGTATTATTACTACATAGTATTTATACTACATACATGGGAAGAAAACCTAAAGCAGACGAAGAGCTAGTTTTCAACAAACTTGAGCTTTTCAGGACTAAGGCCAAGATGAGCCGTCAACAGCTCGCGGATGCCGTAAATGTCCATTATCAAACCATCGGCTATATCGAAAGAAATGAATATAGCCCGAGCCTGGTGCTCGCATTGCGCATAGCTAAAGCGCTAAACAAAAAAGTTGAACAGATTTTTAGTTTGGAGGAGAACTAATGGCTTTCATCAAATTAGATAACACGTCAGAAAAGAAATTTAAGCGCTGGGTTGGATCCACAGAGATACTCTTGGGCATGACCAATACCTACGCCCGAGTGGCCATCACAGTTATTTCTTATCTGGTCTTAGTCGGCTGGGGTTTCTACTCGCTACATTTTGAGACAGCTGCCGTTGGATATGCAATAGCTCTTCTTGTTTGCCTAGTTCTACAGGCGGCTTCGGTGAGGTTCATCTTCAATTGGGATGAAGTCATTGACGAGTATCAAAGTAAAAGAAGAGATGCTGCTTACCGTAAGGCATACAAGCGAATCCGGCAAATATTCTTGGTAATCCTTTTGCTTTGGTTCATCGCGACTTTTGTTGTCGGCTACATCCAGGATCACAGTGGACTAAAGTTTGAAAGCCCACTTTACATGGATAACTACAGAAGCGTTGTCGTAGCTATTTTTCTGGCGGGGCTGATGACCTTGCAGAAATATGTGAATTACGGGATGAAGGGCGAGCCCTTTGTTTCAGTTCAGGAATACCGTCAACTTCGTGACAGCTAGTCGAGATTCTGGTCAGCCCAGATCTCCATTGCGCTCTTGATGTATTTAGCTAGGCCCGGCTCGAAGGACTCGTAAGTTGCTTCGAAAGCCGGGTCTAGCACATATGTCAGTGCAAGAGACTTATAAGCCTGTTTGTTTGGGGTCCAGAACTGTTTCACAAATGCGTAATGATCAGCGATGAGCTTCTGAACATCAATGTCGCTGAAAAGAGCACCTTTACGCTTTTGATCCGCAATGGC
>DDPP01000014.1:2737-10501 GCA_002342255.1 Micrococcales bacterium UBA2465 | reverse complement strand
GCCCAAATCAAAATCATTGTCACTACAAATCCCGCAAAAAAGTTCAACCAAATGAACTGTCGCCAACCTTTATTTGCTCTTTCGCAATCTGAATCAGAGATGTTCAGAAATGGAGCAAGGATGAAAAGATATGGAACTGCCGCCACCGCAGCAATTGGTCCTGGGAATCCAGTATTCATTACTAGAACACCGGCGATTAAGTAACAGAGGAACGCAAACCTAACCGTTGCTTTAGCTCCGATAACAGTTGCAATGCTTGAAATGTTCGCTTCTCGGTCGGCAATGACATCTTGCACAGCGCCAAAGGCATGAGAAGCGATTCCCCAAAGGGTAAAGGCCAAGATTGCGGAGAGTGTCTCCCTCGAACCAAGATCAACCTTCACTAGTGATAGGGCGTAAATCATTGGTCCAACAAAGTGTGATGCAGAGGTTACTGAATCAAGGAAAGGTCTTTCCTTGAACCTCAAGACTGGAGCACTATAAGCGATGACAGTAAAAACGAACAGACTTAGCCAGAGGGCATCCTGATTGGTTGAAACAGAGTAAAGGTATGCCAAGAACGGAACACAGAGTAATACCGAACTCCAGATAGTTAGCTTGTGATATTTCTTGTTTAGAAGTGCACCTTCAATGCCACCTTTTCTGGGGTTTCTAAGATCACTTTCGTAATCAAAGACATCGTTGATGCCATACATTAACAGGTTGTATGGGATAAGGAAGAACAGAGTTCCTATCCAGAAAGTGAGGTCTAAGCGATGAGTAATAAAGAGGTAAGTAGCGCCAAAAGGAAAAGCGGTATTAATCCAGGAGACAGGTCTTGAAGACCAGAACAACTGATTCAGAGCTTTCATTTCTCTCTTCCTGAAACCTTAAACCAAATACTGGCAACTGTGATTACTGATACCACTGTATAGGCGAAGTCTTCAATCGGAGCAAGACCTAGGTAGATGCCACTCAACTTAGAGACGTCATAGTCCACGATTCCTAAACCGATGATGATGTTGTCAAAAACCAAGGTGACAATCAACATCGCAGCCATGGTTCTGAACACTAAAGGCCATGGTGTTTTTCTGGCAAAAGCGTTAACAATTACAAAAGCAATGAGCATAAAAACGAGATTGAGCAATAGATAAAGCATTTACTTTTTGCTCCTTCTACTCAACACGCTTAGCAAAGTTAGGGTTGTGTAATTCAACAAAAATAAAAAGAAAATCTCTTCTAATGGAAGTTCTGGAGCAACTAATAAACCGGTGAGATGGGAGGTTTCACCTCTAAAGAAAATTCCTAACCCTATGCCAGCGCCATCCCAAGCTAAAAACAAAATCATTGGAAGCAATGTAGCTAGGAATGCTGCTTTGCGGTTTCTGGAGAAAGCAATCTTGAATCGCCAATCTAACAAGCCGAGTCCAATAATTGAAAACAGCAGTCCTGAAATATACAGGTAGGAGTTTGGCACTAGTTCAAGCCTTTCCAAGCCTCATCCGAAATAGGTTTGATTTCGTCTGGGGTTGGCGCACTGGATCGGTCATCAACCATAAGTTTGTATACCAACTCGGCACCAATCAAACACATTGGTAAACCGATGCCTGGAATTGAGTGATGGCCTACGTAGTAAAGACCTTTTACTTTTTTACTTTGGTTTTTAGGCCTAAAGAAGGCACTTTGTCTAAGGGTGTGAGCCATGCCCAGAGCTGTTCCTGACCAAGCATTTAGTTCATCTGCGAAGTTGCCAGGTCCCATGGTCCTTCTAACCACGATTCTTTCTGCAAGATCTGGGATATCACACCACTTTGCAATCTGCTCAATGATTCGATCTGCCTCTGCTTCAAAAGCTGCATCTCCAGCTCTATCGACCCCACCTTTACCTAGTGTTGGGTCAGCTGCGATAGGAACAAGTACAAACAAGTTCTCGTAGCCTTCAGGGGCAACCGATGGGTCAGTTTTGCTAGGAGCACAGATATACAAGCTCGCTGGGTTTGGAACTTTACGTTTTCCATCTGCTTTATGGAATACCTCGGCAAAGTTGGTTGCCCAGTCGTCTGTGTATAGCAGGGTGTGATGGTCAAGGGTTGGAATCCTGCCTTTTACACCTAGATAGAGCAGCAGAGCTGAAGGGCCAGGAACCTTGTCTTCCCACCACTTCTCTGGAAGGCTTTGATACTGCTCATCAAGAAGTTTGGTCTCCACAAAGTGTAAATCTGCGTTGGCGACTACCACGTCAGCTTTGTATTCTGCTTGGCCAACTTGGATACCAGTTGCAACGCCATTTTCAACATTGATCTTGGTTACAGGTGAATTGGTGTGGATTACAACACCATGTTGTTTAGCTAAACGTTCAACAGCCTCGATGATTTTATAAATTCCACCTTGTGGGTAGAAAACACCTACGTTCATGTCGATGTGGGTCATCAGGTGATACATGCTTGGAGTCTCGTAAGGAGAGGCTCCAAGGAAAACAGCCGGGAAGTTCAAAACTTTTCTTAGCCGGTCATCTTTCACATGTTTACTGGAGAAACTGTGCAGTGAAGTTAGGAGATGTTTGATAAACCTACCCGCACGCTTTACAACCTCTGGATGAGTAAAAGACTTTAGGTTTTGGAAGTTTGTATATAAGAAGTGTCGATTGGCCAGTCTGTATGCATCTTCCGCGCTATCTAAATACTTCTGCACCATCTTTGCACTGCCAGGTTCGATTGCCTCAAATCCATCAAGATTCTTCTGCAAACTCTCGTGCATTAGGAATGGCTCTTTTTGACCTTCGAAAATGGTTCGGTAAGCAGGATCAAGTCTGACCAGGTCTAGTTCTTTGGCAGCAGTAGTTCCCATTAGTTTGAAGAACTGGTCAAAGGCATCAGGCATCAAATACCAAGATGGACCCATGTCGAAGGTGAAGCCATCTTTCTCCCAGATGTAAGCACGACCACCGACTTTCTCCCTTGCTTCGAAAAGTTCAACTTTCATACCGGCTTTAGCAAGAAGTGCTGCGGTAGCTAAGCCACCGATACCGCCACCAATAACTATTGCTTTTTTCATCTAGGGGTTATTCCAATCCATGCTTTGAAAAGAATTACAAGTTTATGTAAATCGTTTACTCTAATTCTGGTGTTGATTAGTTTTGCGGCTGGAGTTTTCTCTATTTTGTCGTTCAGTGCTGTGAACAGTAATTGAGCGGCTACCACTGCTCTTCTAGACGATTTAGGAAGAAGAGGGATTGTCTTCGCGGATAGGCTGAGATCATTTCTGATGTCGGTAACTAATTCTTGTTTTTTCCCTTCAGTAAAGGTCTTAACATTTAGGTCAGGGAAGTAACTTCTACCTAATTGTTCAAAGTCGGCTGCTAAATCTCTTAGGAAGTTAACCTTTTGGAAAGCGGCACCAAGAGCTTGAGCACCTCTGCGCAGAGTTTCCAATTGGCTTGGAGCAAATTCTTTTTCCAAGATGAAAGCTTGTAAACACATCAAACCGATTACCTCAGCAGAACCATAGACATACCTGTCAAAAGACTTTTGGTCATGCTTGTTTTGTTGGAGATCTTGACGCATGGAATAGAAGAACGGTTCAACAATCTTTCGATCAATCTTGGTTTCACGGGCAGTAAGTGCAAAAGCATGAACGACGAGGTTGCTAGAAAAGCCAGATTGCATGGCCTTATAAGTTTCTTGTTCGAGTTTTTCTAGTTCGCTAGATAGTGCAAATTCACTATTTCTACCTAGAGCTCCCGCAGCCGCCCCGTCAACAATCTCATCCGCTACTCTGACTAATGCATAAATATTTTGGACGTGCATTCTTACTGGTTGAGCAAGAAGTTTGGTAGCCAAGCCAAATGATGTCGAATATGACCTGATTACCTCAGCACTTGAGGTAATAGCCGCTTTTGAGTAGCGCTCAAGGCTCAGAGCATCTAAAGAGTTTTGGTTTGTTGGCACCTGTTAAGGCTATAACCAGTCTCGGCGTTTAAATACCCAATAAAGCAGTCCTGACAAGGCAACAATCAATATTGAAGACGTGATAAAGCCTGTTTGACTATCTATGCCTGGATAGGGGATGTTTTGTCCGTAAAAACCAGTGATGGCAGTCGGGACAGCAACTATGGCAGCCCAACTCGTTACCTTTTTCATAATCAAGTTCAAGTGGTTACCCTGAATGGTTAGGTGGGTCTCCAAAAGAGTTGTAACCAAATCTCTTAGCGAATCTGTCCAGTCACCAACTCTCATCACATGGTCGTAGACATCTTGAAAATAAGGCAACATGTGATCACCTAGGAAGTTTGCTTCCCTTCTAACCAATGGGCTTAATACTTCTCTCATTGGGATTGCAATTCTTCTTAGAAGCACGAGAGCTTTTCTCAAGGCATAACTTCTTTGCTGAATTAGACGGCTGTCCCGTTTCTCTTCAAACATCAAGTTTTCTAACTCTTCAAGTTCAACATCTAAGACTTGAATGACATCAAAGTAACTGTCAACTACTACATCCAGTAGTCCCCAGAGTAAATAGTCGACACCACCATCAGACAGTTCTGCACTTTCATCCCAGCGCTTGGTCACTGCATCCATATCGAATGCCGCTGAAGAACGAATTGTTACTAAACCGCGTTTCATCACGAAAACAGATAGCTCAGAAGTGGATAGCGATTTTTGTTTGGCATCATAGGAAGCGTGATAAAGATTTATGTATAGATGTGAATCGTAGTGGTCGATTTTCGGTCTTTGCATACCGGAAAATGCATCTTCTACGGCAAGTTCATGCAAATCTAAGGTTTCTGAAAGGTGATGCAGTTGGTCTGGAGTAGGAGCAACCAAATCCAACCAATAGACCGCACCCCTATCCTTGTTTATTCTGGCTAGGTCTTCTAGGGCGAAGTCAACTTCGGTGACTTGTCCCTTGCGATAAATTCTTGATTTCAGCACTTTCTCATCGTATCTAGCCAAGGTGAACAAATCTTTTAGCCCAAGAAGCAGAAATCGCCCTAAACTTGTCAAATGGAACAGGACATGAAGCCCAGATCTCGGGATGTTACCGATGGTCTTGAGCGCACAGCCGCCCGCGGTATGCTCCGGGCAGTTGGCATGGGGGACGAGGACTGGGATAAGCCTCAAATTGGTGTTGGCTCGTCTTGGAATGAACTAACTCCCTGCAACCTTTCACTGGATCGACTAGCCGATGCAGCTAAAGAAGGTGTTCATTCGGCAAATGGTTATCCACTTGAATTCGGCACTATATCTATTTCAGATGGTATTTCCATGGGGCATGAGGGAATGCACTTTTCACTAGTTTCCAGAGAAGTTATTGCCGACTCTGTCGAAACAGTTATGCAGGCAGAACGACTAGACGGTTCAGTTCTGCTAGCAGGTTGCGATAAATCTCTGCCAGGTATGTTGATGGCTGCCGCTCGTTTAGATTTAGCTTCAGTTTTTCTTTACGCAGGTTCAATAGCCCCTGGTTGGGTAAAACTTTCTGATGGCACTGAAAAACAAGTAACTATCATTGATGCTTTTGAAGCAGTAGGTGCTTGCAAAGCTGGCAAGATGAGCCAAGAAGATGTTGACCGAATTGAACGAGCCATTTGTCCTGGTGAAGGTGCCTGTGGCGGAATGTATACCGCGAACACTATGGCTTCAGCTGCTGAAGCACTGGGCATGAGTTTGCCTGGTTCGGCAGCACCACCGGCCACTGATAGAAGAAGAGACGCCTGGGCTCATCGCTCTGGTGAAGCGGTTGTGAATCTGATTGCTCAAGGTATCACCGCAAGAATGATTCTTACTAAGAAAGCTTTTGAAAATGCCATTGCTGTTGTCATGGCATTCGGAGGTTCAACTAACGCAGTGTTGCATTTGCTTGCAATTGCTCGTGAAGCAGAAGTCGATCTCACTCTTGACGATTTCAATCGAATTGCAGATAAGGTTCCGCACCTGGGAGATTTGAAACCTTTCGGTCAATATGTGATGACCGATGTAGATCGAGTTGGTGGAGTCCCAGTAGTCATGAAGGCACTTTTAGATGCAGGTTTGATTCACGGAGATTGCCTAACCGTCACCGGTAAAACAGTTGCTGAAAACCTTGCAAGCATTAATCCACCAGACCCTGATGGAAAAATCATTAGAGCACTCAGTAATCCAATTCACCGCACTGGTGGAATCTCTATCCTCAAAGGCTCACTTGCCCCTGAAGGTGCAGTGGTGAAATCTGCCGGGTTTGATCTCGATGAGTTCACTGGACCGGCAAGAGTTTTCGAAAGAGAAGCCGCTGCCATGCAGGCTCTAACTGATGGCAAGATTTCTGCCGGTGACGTAGTAGTTATCAGGTATGAAGGACCCAAGGGTGGGCCTGGCATGCGTGAGATGCTTGCTATTACTGGGGCTATCAAGGGTGCCGGTTTAGGTAAAGATGTATTACTCTTGACGGACGGACGGTTCTCAGGTGGCACCACCGGGTTATGCATTGGACACATTGCACCGGAGGCCAATGAGGGCGGACCTATCGCGTTAGTTCGCGATGGAGACTTGATCAGAGTCAACATTGCGGCTCGAACTATTGAGCTCCTAGTTGAAGACACAGAGTTGGCGGCACGCAAAGAAGCTTGGACGCCTATAGAACCCCGCTACACCAAAGGTGTTTTGGCCAAATACACAAAGTTGGTCCATTCAGCAGCTGAAGGTGCTTACTGCGGCTAACCATGGGAAGTCAGATGAGTAATGAAGTTTTGACTGGTGCACAAATTATTGTGCGAAGTCTAGAACAGCTTGGCATCACTGATGTCTTTGGTCTGCCCGGTGGGGCAATCCTGCCAACCTATGATCCACTTATGGATTCAACCAAGATTAGACATATCTTGGTTAGACACGAGCAAGGTGCTGGTCACGCAGCTGAAGGTTATGCAGCCGCTTCAGGAAAACTTGGAGTTTGTATTGCTACCAGCGGACCTGGGGCAACAAACTTAGTTACCGCTATTGCTGATGCACATATGGATTCGGTTCCACTACTTGCCATAACCGGTCAGGTTAATTCAACTGCTATCGGTACTGATGCTTTTCAGGAAGCCGACATTGTTGGTATTACCATGCCAATTACTAAGCATTCATTCCTTGTAACAAAAGTTGAAGAGATTGCAGCCACCCTTGCCGAAGCAGTTTTACTGGCAACAACTGGAAGACCAGGTCCAGTGCTAGTTGACATTGCCAAAGATGCACAGATCGCTAAGACCGAATTCTCTTGGCCACCAAAAATTGATCTACCAGGATATAACCTCACCTTTAGTAAAGATGAGGCAGCAATTGCTTCCGCAGTTGAACTAATCAAGAGCGCTAAACAGCCGGTACTTTATGTCGGTGGTGGAATTATTCGTTCTGGAGCTCACCAAGAACTGCTAGATCTAGCAAAAATCACAGGTGCTCCAGTGGTTACCACTTTGATGGCCAGAGGAGCTTTCCCAGATTCCAATCCGCAGAACCTTGGTATGCCAGGAATGCACGGAACGGTTCCTGCTGTTACTTCATTACAAAAGAGCGATCTGTTGATTACTTTAGGGGCGAGATTTGATGACCGAGTGACCGGTCATGTGAAGTCTTTCGCTGTAAATGCCAAAGTCATCCATATCGATATTGATCCTGCGGAAATTGGAAAAATCAAGTTTGCCAATGTTGCTATTGTTGGCGACCTAAAGGAAGTTCTGCCTGATTTGAATGCAGCACTTCGCTCTGAACTAGAAAACAAACCACTTGATATTTCTCAGTGGTGGTCCTTCCTGAATGGGCTGCGCACTCGCTA
>DDPP01000014.1:0-2694 GCA_002342255.1 Micrococcales bacterium UBA2465 | reverse complement strand
TCTGGTGGTGCTGGAACCATGGGTTATGCAGTTCCTGCAGCCATGGGAGCAAAGGTCTCTCAACCCGAACGTTTAGTTTGGGCAATTGATGGTGATGGTTGTTTCCAGATGACCAATCAAGAATTAGCTACCTGCACCATCAATAACATTCCGATCAAAGTTGCAGTAATCAATAATTCCTCGTTGGGAATGGTAAGACAGTGGCAAACATTGTTCTATAACTCTAGATATTCGAATACCGATTTGAATACTGGAACCGACACCATCATGGTGCCAGATTTTGTGAAACTAGCTGAAGCGTATGGCGCTTTGGGTATTCGTGTTGAAACTGTTGACGAAGTCGATGCAGCCATAAAACTTGCGATAGAAACCAATGATCGACCGGTAGTTATCGACTTTATTGTTGGTAGAGATGCCATGGTTTGGCCGATGGTGCCCGCGGGTCTTTCTAACGATGATGTTCAGTTCGCTAGGGATTCAAGACCTATCTGGGATGAAGGGGAGCAGGACTAATGTCACAGCATGTCTTATCTCTCTTGGTTGAAGACAAACCAGGTCTGCTAACCCGCGTTGCCGGTCTTTTCGCTAGACGTGGCTTCAACATCGAGTCTCTTGCCGTAGGCGCAACCGAAGCGCCGGGCTTTTCCAGAATCACAGTTGTGGTGAGCGTGGATGGTCTTCCGTTAGAGCAGGTAACTAAGCAACTTGAAAAGTTAGTAAACGTGATCCAAGTTGTTGAATTAGAGCCAGATACCACCGTTGAACGCGATCACATGCTGATAAAGGTTGCCACTACGGCAGATACCAAGGCAAAAGTTTTAGAGACGGTAACCTTATTTGGAGCACGCGTTGTCGACGAAGCCAGCGAAGCTTTGATGGTTGAAATCACCGATGAGACAGTCAACTGCGATGCTTTTGTGAAAGCTTTAGCCCCGTTTGGCATCAAAGAATTAGTGCAATCAGGTGTCTTAGCTATGGCTAAGGGATCAGATTCATTCAGTCAGCAGATTTTAGGAACAACAAAAGCTAATTAAATAGAAAGTAGAACAAAGTGGCAGAAATCTTTTATGACAAAGACGCAGATCTAGCTCTAATTCAGAGCAAGAAAGTTGCCGTCATCGGTTATGGTTCTCAAGGTCACGCGCACGCGTTGAACCTCAGAGATTCGGGAGTTGATGTCGCCGTTGGTCTAGCCGAAGGTTCCAAGAGCAAAGTCAAGGCTGAAGAAGCAGGCTTGAAAGTTTTGAGTGTTGCCGAGGTTAGTGCTTGGGCAGATGTAATTATGATTTTGGCTCCAGACCCTCGTCAAAGAGACATCTATGCAAATGAGATTGCACCAAACCTAACTGCAGGCAAAGCTCTAGTCTTTGGTCACGGTTTTGCCATTCGCTTTGGTCTAATCAAACCCCCAGCGGATGTTGATGTTTTCCTAGTGGCACCGAAAGGTCCAGGTCATATAGTTCGTCGAGAATATGAAGATGGCCGCGGTGTTCCAAACCTTGTTGCGGTTGAGCAGGATGCCACCGGTCACGCCATGGAACTAGCTCTTTCATACTCAAAGGCAATTGGTGGTACCCGAGCTGGAACCATTAAAACCACTTTCACCGAAGAAGCTGAAACTGACCTGTTTGGTGAACAGGCTGTGCTCTGTGGCGGAGCATCGCAACTTGTCCAGTATGGCTTTGAGACTTTGGTTGAAGCAGGCTACCAACCTGAGGTTGCATACTTCGAAGTATTACATGAACTAAAACTCATTGTTGACTTGATGTATGAAGGTGGCATTGCTAAGCAGCGTTGGTCAGTTTCAGACACTGCAGAATACGGTGATTACATTTCAGGTCCTCGAGTCATTAGCCCTGATGTGAAGGAGAACATGCGTAAAGTTCTCACCGACATTCAGGATGGAACTTTTGCTAAGAGATTTATCGCCGATCAGGATGCTGGTGCTCCAGAGTTCCTAGCTCTTAGAGCCAAGGGCGAAGCTCACCCTATCGAAGCGGTTGGTCGAAGCTTGAGAAAACTTTTCTCCTGGATCAAGAACAGCGATGATTACCAAGAAGGTAAAGCAGCTAGATAGTCACTCTTTGATAAATCTCCTCGATGATCCCAGACTCATATTGTTTTTCATCGGTGAGAGCAAAGTTATTTAATGCAGTGTCATCAGTAAAAGCTTTAATTCCTTGGCCTAGTTCTTCAGGGCAGATAAATAGCCGCATGGTGTCAATCAAGTTTGCTTCTAACAGCTGACCAACCACATTGGCACCACCCATAACAAATAGTTTTCCTGGGTGAGCCAAAGCAATTAGGTTTATTACTTGCTTGATATCCCCACCGGTGAAATGAATATTGGCATCTTGAATATCCCCATATAACTCAGGGATATGGGTCAGGACGTAAGTTGGCAACGGTCTTGGACCTTGAACACCAGATTCGATCTCAAAATCAAAGGTGGCCCGACCCATCAAGATTGCTGCTGAGGAACCGACCAGCTGAACATAGCCATAGTCTTCGCCGGAGGCTAAATATTTCTCCGCCCAGCTCATATCTCCATCTGGACCGGATAGGAAGCCATCGCTGGAAATGGCTGCATAGAAGACTCTTTCGGACACCACTCAAGACTAAGACAGGCTTGGGTAAGATTGGCTTACGCTTCACGGATGAGGCGCAAAATCCCGAGGAAAATCTTGACTAAGC
>DDPP01000087.1:7166-9043 GCA_002342255.1 Micrococcales bacterium UBA2465 | reverse complement strand
ACCAACTACTGTATGTGAGTGAATTACCAGCTTCCGGGCCATCTACCCATCTAAATGTTTGTGCCGGGTCTCTTTTTGCCCCAAGCCAACCTCTGCCAGCGAAACTTGCAATGAAATTGTTTTCTTCTGAAGAAGTTACGTTGGCCAGGTGACCTTGCATTCCCCGAAAAGTTAGTGCAGCGGCAGAATCATGAGCCGATTGCCATGAATAAGAACCAGGAAGATAGTAGTAAAAGTGATTGCTAC
Source organism: Micrococcales bacterium UBA2465 (assembly GCA_002342255.1). Classification (GTDB taxonomy): domain Bacteria; phylum Actinomycetota; class Actinomycetes; order Actinomycetales; family Microbacteriaceae; genus Rhodoluna. The sequence continues at coordinate 8,797 of DDPP01000087.1, read as the reverse complement.
CTGGCATTTGGTTAGCGGAACTGACTTCCTGGGCCATAGAGGGTTCCGATGTAACCTGCAACATTGCAAAACTCAAAATGATGGCAATTATAGCCGATGTTATTTTCTTCAAATGCATGCGCCAACTCCCGAATCCAATGACTAAATTCTATAGAGGTCCAATGTTCCCAAACTGCTTTGCAACCATGGGTCATGAATCTTTACTGATTAGTTATAGTGAGGGTTTCACTAAAGCCAGAAATACCAATTGAATTGATGGCTGCTACCCTGATCTGGTAATCATTCTTGGTCTTTAGGTTCTTCAAAGTAAAGACGTTGCTTGTATTTGCTGGTTTATCTAACACTGACCAGTTAGCTCCATGGTCACTAGAAATCTGTATTTGGTAGTCAGAGATTTGACTCCCACCGTTGCTAGGTGCGTTCCAAGAAATTATGCCCGCCGAGGCAGTTTGATTCTTAACTGTCAAACCAGTCGGGGTGGCTGGCCTACTCGGTGAAGTTCTAACCACTGTTCCCTTGCTATTTGCTGAAGGGCTTACCCTGTTAACGGCTCTTATTCGAACAGAGTAACTTGTATTTGGCTCTAAGCCGTCGAATGTGTAACTGAGAACTTCAGGCGAAGTTGCCCCAACTGTCTGCCAACCATCTTTTGCTGAATACAAATCAACCTGGTAGCCGCTGATTCCAGCCCCACCATCAAAAGCTGGAGCTTGCCAGGACACGGTGAAACCAGTTGCCTTCAAAGCAGACACTGTCAGGTTTATCGGAGCTTCTGGAGATTTAGCAGCCGTAGAGAATTGGAAGTAAGCATACTCACCCCTACCGCTGTTGTTGTATGAAGCAACCCTAATTTGGTAACTAGAGAAAGGAATTAAGCCACCAAGTGATGCCGAACTAGTCAATGGTTTCGGCAGCGGAACCTCATACCATTCCAATCCGTTGACTGAAACTTCGACAGAACTTTTCGTGATTGGAATATCGGAGGCACCCGATTGCCAAGAGATAGTTGCCGAAATAGTGGTGCTCTTTATCAAGGTTATTGACTGAGGAGCCTTAGGCGCACCGTACGCTAACGTTGACTCAGTCAACCTCATTGATGGTGCCGACAGGCCAACATTGTTTGCTGCTTGGATACTGAACTGGTACTCGGTAGCGGCTGCTAGGTCACTTATGGTTGCGCTAGATACATCAGACGAAACATCAATGCTTCTCAAAAAGATCCCATTTCTAAAAAGAGAAACAAGGTAAGACGTTATCGCCTGACCACCATCTTCCGACGGAGCTCGCCAATTTAAAGTGATGCTGGTTGCTTTTGTATCTCTAGAAGTAAAGTATTTAACCGAACCCGGAACAGTAGCTAAAGTAGTGGCCTGCACCATCGGAACAACTAAAGAAACCCCCAACCCATTAACCGCTTTCACCCTAAACCAATAAGTTGAAGCCCGAACCAAACCAGAAATCACAACACCACGAGAACCAGCCGAAAGATCAGCCACCCCAACCCAAGAAACCCCATCAACACTAGACTCAACAACAAAACCAGAAAGCAAAACACCACCATCATCAACCGGCGGCAACCAAACCAACGAAACAGAATCATCAGAAACCCCAGAAACCTGCAACGAAGAAAC